>JBAZXC010000001.1:300000-469125 GCA_041660065.1 Parcubacteria group bacterium
AGTGTGAAAATTCGTGCATGGAAAATTGTGAAAATGATCCATTTTTTCTTCCTCCTCAATCTAAGTTTTTGCGATAAATTCGCATTTAACCTACGTTTTTTGACAAAAACTACCTGAATATTTTATTAACGAACGACGAGGAATAATAACAAATGTTATCCAATCCGTCAAGCATCGTTCAAAATAATGCTCCTCTACATTTAAACAAAAGACCCAAAAGAATATTCATAAACTTTTGGGTCTTTTTTTATCTCATCAAATACAGCTCAATGACTCTCCGCTGTCCTACAGCTCTACAAAGCAAAAATGATGTTTAATGGATCGGGATCACATTTTTCGTATATGTGTTATTGCCTTCATCGCTTTCATCGACATCCGTATCAGAATCTACGACTGCTTTTGTCGTATAGTCTGCCCAGCCACCATATGTATAGTCACACTCTACCGTCTCACTGTCACCAGCCTTGAGAATATCAATTTTTTCGCGACATGCCCTACTACCTGTCACTGTCCCCCACCATTCCCAATAGAAATCCTCTGCATCGGTTTCCCCTTTGTTCTTGATCTTTATTCTTACCGTGAATTCCTCCCCCGAAACCGGATCATGATTAAAATCATAGTCACTGACATAGAGATCGGCTTTTTCTGCCACGTTAATTTTCTTTGTGCTCACGTTATTGTTTTCATCACTTTCATTAACATCATCTTTTGAGTCAACGATGAATTTCGTAGAATATTCGTCCGTTTCATCATACGTATATTCACACTCAATAAGCTTCGTCCCGCCGACAGCTAAACTGTCTATATCACCCTTACAATCACGACCGGAACTTGTCGGCCACCATTCCCAACTGAAACCTCCTGCGGCAATCGTGCCTTTGTTTCCCACAACGATCTTTGCCGTAAATTCATCACCGATCCGCGGAGTTTCACCGAGATCATAACTTTTCACATAGAGATCCGGTTTTTTTACCACATTCGTCACGGTTTCATCTGAATTTGCAGGTTCGCTCACAGAGGGCACGCTTGGCGGCTTTACATTTGTGTCGACAGCATCCTCACTGGTTGTTGTCGTCTTTTGTGCTTCCTCTTCAATCGCACGATCATTATCCGATTTTTTCAACGCATAAACAACAAAAAATCCAACCAATACCAAAACTAAGACACCTAGGAGAATCATTACTGCCCACTGAAACGGAGTAAACTTTTTTGTCGGCTGTTCGTCCGAAACGTGTTCGGATTCCTCCCCCGACATTGATTCGTTTTCTTCTACTGGCGTTGGTTCGTTTTCCATAGATTTATGGTTAATTTTTATACCTTTTCATTTAATAACATTATACCATAAAAAATGTAGAAAAATAATATTCATTGATGTAAATATTCACCTTTATCCCATAAAAAGAAGATGCTCCGTGGGAGAAAATAATAATTATTTTAAAATCGCTTCAATTAACTCTGGAAATTCAATCGTCCCCATATCTCCCATCGTATAATGTCCGCGTCCTTTCAGAACAATAACTTCACCGCCCAATGCTTCGTGATAAATTTCAAGACTTTTCTTGCCATTATCCTCCTCATCATCCGCCGTGAACATTACAATTTTTTGAATCCTATCTTTGATCGTTTCGTCAATCGGATAGATATAGAATTTTTTTCTATCCTCATCATCCCCATCACTCTCATCAGGTATTTTCCAAGGAGCCACCAATATCAACTTTGCCACCTTTTGTTTTGTTTCCCCTAACCAGCGGGCTAAAAAAGCACAACCACAACTGTGTCCAATTAGGACAGCATCTTCAGTGACTTCATATTTTTCAAATTCTGTCTTGAATTTTTCGTAATTTGGATACCACGGTTCTGGCATAAGTGGGGTTTCAACTTTTATACCTTTTTCAGTCAGTTTTTCTTTTATCCAAGGAATCCAGTGCTTATCATAAGTCCTCGTTTCAGAATTCATTGTCTTTTCTACATCAGACGGGCAGCCGTGAATGATTATACATTCCATAATTATTGCAAAAAATTAGTTAAATTTTTTTCCAGCATTAAATTTTTACCCTTAAAACCTCCTCAGATCTCCGCTTTGACTTTTTGAATTTCCCCAACTGTTTCCAAATGAAAATAACCGCTTTTTCAAAAACATCTGTTTTTTCATTTACAATCTCGCAAGATTTTTCCAAAGCTTCTTTGATTCAAAAGTCATTATAATAGTAAAATTTTATGCCTTAAATGTAACATTTGTGTTACAATCGATCAACTAAAACACTGATTTTTTCATTCCTATTGCAAAAATTTATGAATCATTATATAAAAAGGGGCTCGTTTTTTTACGAGCCCCTTGAGATCAATATCAATAAAATTTGTCACTACGGAATTACTGCGGACCACTCCTCCTATTCTTGATCGGTTTTTTCTTTTTCTGTAGCATGAGCCTCTGCTTCAAGTTGCTTGGAAGTAATGCCCAGTGCATTGAGACCGGCCTCCATCATAGTGCCGGGAACCATTGCCTTAAGGGCATCCAAACCCTTGTGCCCCAGCAGAAATCCCAGAGCTCCACCGGCCTTTGGCAGATTTTCCGCCAACGCCGTAGCCAACTCTTTGTTTCCGAGAGCTTCCAGAGCTTCCACCAAACGTGGTTGAATGGCCTTAAGTCGGGATACATCAGCTGCAGCCGTTGCCTCAATAATGGCCTCTTCAATGTCAGCCAGGGATTGACGAAACTCAACCAGCTTCTGACGTCTTGTTGCAATCAGATTGATATCCTGATTATCGTCAGCAAAACTACGTTTGCGCAAGGCATCGGCCTTAGCATTAGCCAGATTTTCCTCAACCTGAGCCAAAGTACATGCAAAGTTCTTCTCTTCCAGCTTAATGACTGAAGTTAAAGAATTCTGCAGCTTGATTACCATATGCTGTTGGCGCGCTTGAATTGACTCAACATTTCGCTTACGCCTGGCACTGATGATATCCAATGCATCGCTGGACTTTTGTATGCCTTCCAGCAATTCTTTTGCATTGAGTTTTACTCTTTCCTTGGCTGTAGTGATTTGACTCTCAACAATCTCCCGATTGCATTGCCGTAAAGCATCGGCGATATCATCATCCGGAATTTCATATGAAATCACCTCAACCTCATTGACCAACATGTTATTTTCCTTGAACAGCAGTCCAGCACGATGACCTTCGCCATCAGGTTTTTTGCCCAAGATAACATCTCGCACAAAATCAGAGATCCTAGGATAAAGATCCTGCAGAGATACCGTTCGTGATGCAGCCTTGAGCCGGCTACGTACCTGGGAACAGAGGAGGCCTATCGGATCTTTGTAATTGAACCAGGCCACCCGCTCTTTATCCGAATCACCAACGAAACTGACACCGAAATTTAACCGCAGATCGATCGTCACAAAATCTGATGTTTCAAGATGGATCTCATCACTGATGCGGTTACCGGAGATACGCAGAAAGCATGTTTCCAAAGTTCGAACATCACTCTTCGGAGTATCCATAGAAAGTTTTAAGATTTCAAAAACTTCCTCATAATTGAGAAGTGCTACCTTGGGACCCACGACTACCTCACGCCGATCTTTTCCAATGATCAGTGCTGCTTCATTATTTTGAACAGGTATGGAGAGCGCCCAAGGTGTCTCAACCATCATATCAGATACTTCTCGCACCATTTTGTGCGGTTCCCCATGTCCAACCATGAGATTCCACAAATGAGCAGGCACTTTACGCTTGACATGCTTACTCTTTCTGGGATCAAGAAGTAGCTTCGCCTCACCTTTGATTGTGGGAATATTACCAGTGTTGACATCAGCTACATATATACCACTTTTTTGATCGACACCGATGGCTTTGATATATACATCCGTATGATCATTCCCGATGTGGGGCTTTCTGGTCTCTGGATTGATAACCTCAAAAGACTTGGACGGCACGACGAATGTGTCGAAGCCGGCCACAAAAATTTCATCGCCCTTTGAGTACTCATTTTTCTCGAAAACATCCTTGGGACAACTCGGTATTTGCCTCTCGATCTCGGCTTTGGACAACCCATCGATCAAAACGCGCAACAAAATTCCACGATCTTGACGGATATGATACGCTTCGTACAAACCATCACTCGTTCCTTCGGTGCGGAATCGATCATACGGTCCAGGAAAAACACGGCCAGAGCCTTTGTAGGATTGGGGAATTCCTTCGGGATCAACCAATACGCAGAACTGGGTCGGTCCGGGAACCTTTGCTTTCCGCACATACGGGTCGTCGGAAGGTTTTTTGCCCTCAGTTTTCACGAAAACGTCAGCGGGTCTAACCAACCATGTTCCAATTTTATCAAAATCATCCGGATCCATGTGATTGATCGCTTCTTTGAGTGCCTTGTGTTCACTCATGTCATTTTCATCCCGAAAACGATTTGCCAATCTTTCGGTATTATAAGCACGTGTCTCATGCACACCAGCTTCTTGGCATACAGCCGAAAAACATGAGGCGGTAATTTTCCCGTTACTGATTGCCTCATCAATTTTGGCAAGAACTTGACGAGAATCCATCTTCAGCCTGGAAACATCAATCTGAGAAAGTGCATCTTTTGATGTTTCAACTGAACGCATTTCGGAAACCAACTCAATGCCAGTAGGCGGAATGTACGTCGGAGTCACTGACCCCGGAATAACAATCCGTTGACCAATCTTGTAGGTGATTTCCTCTACCATGTCCGTTTCAGTTTTTGGAATACTGGGAGATGATGATCCTTCGCTAACACTTGCTTGTTCAGCGTTCTCTCCTGACTCTTCGCCCGTTTTAAGTGGCTCAACATCCTTCGCTACGGTTGCCTGATCGACAACGGCTTTAACGATGCGAGCGCACGACTCGGTGATAGAATAATACGGAGCGGACTTATCAACTTCACCGACGACCTCAACGATGAGGTAATCATCACTGGAAAGACGGTGAATCTCTCGCTCCTCTTTACTTTGTCCGGGCCAGATAGGAAAATTACCATGAGTAATCACCCTCTTGATCCCGAACGAGAGGTCGGGAATCTCATTTTCACCCGGTTTCCACGGTCCATTAGGATAGTCCGTTTTAGCCGTCTCAGACGGGTTTGTGATGACCACATACTTTCCGTATGGGACGATAACAAAAGGTTGAATAGCCTTTGACGCCTCATCTGCCGGAATAACCTTGGTTGGATCGGCAGGGTCGGGCATTAAACCGACATCATCGCCAGTTGTGACCAGGGCCGCCGGACCGATCAAACATTTGGTCTTACCATCTTTTTCGTTCATCACCCAAATACATTCCCGTACCATCAATGATTTACGTTTGGTTTCTGCCATAACTTCCTCCAATAATGGATTTTCATTTTACCTACGTTTAACAACATCAACACGCAACTCACTCTACCTCTCACAATCTTTTTTCTTTTTTTAATCCACAAAATCTATTGTTAAATTACCTTCTAGACACGAAATGCCTAGACTAATTAGTAAAGCATACAATGTGGAGAAATGTCAAGGGTGTGTGGTAATATCCACATACATATGGCGGTTTTTTTAAGATAGGTATATCTATGTTACTGAATCATAAAAAGTAAATCTTTTTTAATAACAAAAAAACCGTAGTTCAAAAACTACAGTACGTTTGTCTAGCAAAGATTCCTGCCTACGCAGGAATGACAATTTTTTCACAAACTTTTGCGGTTAGTCCTATTCCATAAATTGAGTCACGAATGTACATTATAAAAGATGTACAAACGACCATTATGGGTTTAAGAATTTGAGATGACTCTCAACTCTTTTCACCTTTACTCCCTAGAAAGGAGGTGATCCATCCACAGCTTCCGCTACGGATGCCTTGTTACGACTTCACCCTTATTACCGATCCTACCGTAATTCCCGCTTTGACACGGGACCTTCGGGTATTATCAGCTCTCTTGGTGTGACGGGCGGTGAGTACAAGATCCGAGAACGTATTCACCGTGACATTCTGATTCACGATTACTAGTGATTCCAGCTTCATGGAGTCGAGTTGCAGACTCCAATCCGAACTGAGACTGGGTTTTTGAGATTGGCTCCACCTCGCGGTTTGGCAACCCTTTATCCCAGCCATTGTAGCACGTGTGTTGCCCAGGGCGTCAAGGGACATGCTGATCTGACGTCATCCTCTCCTTCCTCCCAGACTTTTATTCGCAAGCGAACAGATTTGTAGATCAGTAGAACGGTAGATTTGTAGAAAAGTCTACATATCCACATGTCTACCAGTCTAAATTTCTGCGCTTGTGCGCAAAAGTCTGGGCAGTCTCGCGTGACACATATAACACGCGACAAGGGTTGCGCTCGTTTCCCTACTTAAAGGAACACCTTACGGCACGAGCTGACGACGACCATGCATCACCTGCTTAGCACCCTCGAAGGCTACTATATTTCTATAGTATGCAGCTAAGTTTCTAGCCCTGGTGAGGTTTCTCGCTTATTGTCGAATTAAACCACATGCTCCACCACTTGTGCGGATCCCCGTCTATTCCTTTGAGTTTTAAGCTTGCGCTCGTACTTCCCAGGCGGCATACTTAACGCGTTAGCTAAGACACACAGAGGGTCGATACTCCATATGCCGAGTATGCAGCGTTTACGGCGTGGACTACTGGGGTATCTAATCCCATTCGCTACCCACGCTTTCGTATCTCAGCGTCAGAAAAGTGCCAATAACCTGCCTTCGCCTTTGGTGTTCCCCATGATATCAACGCATTTCACTACTACACCATGAGTTCCAGTTATCTCTCACTTTCTCTAGATGTGCCGTTTCGTGAGCGGTTCTCGAGTTGAGCTCGAGAATTTGACCCACGACTAACACACCCGCCTACATACGCTTTACGCCCAATAAATCCGGATAACGCTTGAGGTCTCTGTATTACCGCTACTGCTGGCACAGAGTTAGTAACCTCTTATTCATTAGGTACGCTCAGTACATTGATCCCTAATAAAAGCGATTTACGACCCTAAGGCCTTCATCTCGCACGCGGTGTCGCTCCATCAGACTTTCGTCCATTGTGGAATATACGCGACTGCAGCCACCCGTAGGTGTTTGGCCAGTGTCTCAGTGCCAATGCTGGGGGTCATGCTCTCACACCCCCTACCCGTCATAGCCTTGGTGAGCTATTACCTCACCAACAAGCTGATAGGACGCAGGCTCCTCTCAAAGCGATAAATCTTTACTCCGGAGAGCTTATCGTGTATTATCCATCCTTTCGAATGATTATCCACGACTTTGAGGCAGATTCCTACGTGTTACTAGCCCGTTTGCCATGCCACACCATTCAACTTTCATTTACCGACTTTTGAATTCTCTTTCTTAGCTGAGCGTATGCTTTACTTCTCAATTTCAGGCTTCTCTCCCTGTGTTGAGCTTCTTCTTTTGACGCGTACGCTTCATAATATACAAGCTCCCAAGGAACTCCTCTGCTTGTATAATTTGACTTGCCAGAATTATGATCTTTCATTCTCTGTCGTAAATCTTCAGTATATCCAGTATATACTTTGTGAAGTTTTTTACTTTTAATTAGATAAACATAATACATATATGCCTATTCTAACATAAAAGCTGAATGGTGTGGCATTCGACTTGCATGCCTTATCCACACCGCCAGCGTTCATCCTGAGCCAGGATCAAACTCTCAATATAAACATGACTTTGATTTCACTGTAGGTGTATGAATCACCACGCTACAGAAATTTCCGAAGAAATTCTCAAATGAGTTTGAACCATCTAGTCCGAAAACTAGATTTCTTTTAGACTCAATTTATAGATCAGGACACTATAATAAATTATAGTGACATTTTTAGGACTAACCACAAAAAATTGTGATTTAGTATATTTGCTAGTTGTCATCAAATACTGTTACTCGAGTATTTGATGATCGTCTTATTCTATTTTTAAAGTCCACGTTTTCCTTTACAGAAAGAAAAACACATCTCTAACAACTTTATCATATGATGAAAATTTTGTCCAGAGATGTATCATTCTTTCACTCTCGTGAATGCAGTCAACGATACCCGTATTCATTTCTTAACACTAAAGTCAATTATACATGCATCAAAAATCTTGTCAACCCCGGTTAAATTGAGCACCATTTAACGGGGTCAACCCCGGTTAAATAATAAGGAATTAAAAATGAAGAATCAATAAAAAAATCGGCTTTCCTATTATAGAAAAGCCGACTATGTGATGATGCGTAGTAATACAACCGTCTAAATAACTTTTATACAGGTAGGGATCCCTTTTTTACTTCCTCCTCACCTGCACTGCCGGGGACGTTTTCCTGTGTGGAAACATCTACCTTTGTTTCAGCAGACGCACCGTCAGATGGTTCAACAGAAGCGTCGCCTCCGTTACCTTTTGCCACATCTGCAATAAGGGATTTGAGTTTGTTGATCTCGACCAGGAGCGCGGCCTTGCCGACACCAAGATCGATGGCATCGATGATCTCACGCAGATTCTTCTCTCGTGCAATGACCGGAGTAAGAGTCACGAGTTCACGATTTCTGGCATCAAGGCTGTTGGTAAAACTTTCCAGCGCGCGTTCCCTTACATCAGAAATGTTGGCATCCTCTCGGCGAACTGCGTGGAGATGTTTGATCTCGGCATGCGCCATATCAAGGTCGATCTGCATCTGCGAAATTTTTTCCGCTTGGTCATCTTTGGTCGCAGAGAGTTTTTTGTTGGTCTTTTTCAATTTTTTGATCTCCTCGCGGAGATCGTCGGCCTGCGTGCAATAGAGATCGATGTCGGTACGGAGACCTGCAATTTCCACCTCCATTCCGCTGATCTTACGCTCAGCAATAACGAGTTCGGCCGGCTTGAAGACCTCCTTCACGCCCAAAGCATCCCGAACCTCTTTTGGTAGATCCCTGAGAACTTGTTCACGGATATTTTTTGGCAGTTTGCCAAATATTTTCTTTATTTGATCCAAAGCAGATGCTTTTCTCGCACGAGAATCCCCACTGCCAAATACATTGGATACAGTGTCCAATAAATCATCCAGCGTTCCAAAATCCCCTATTTCCCCACCACAGCCACATGGACATTTTGCCATTATTCTCACCCCTTTGCTATTTTTTTAAGATAACATCATCAAATTTCTGACCCAGCGCCAGAAAAGAAAGCATAGCAAATTTGCCACTTTCTGTCAATGAATATTCCGCTTATCACCAACACAAAAAACAGAATGAGAAATATTCCTCACATCGTATATCTTATAATAAAAAGGCACTCTAAATATTACCAATGTGCCCTGACATCATCTATTATCATGATCTGCATAAAACAAGGATCACTCGTAAAAGATTGCCATTTCTTTTGACCACTTACTCGTGATGAGCTCTATGATCTTTTTTTGCATGTGATCACTTGCAAATAGCTCACTACATCTTCTCATAAAAAAATCTTTCTTTTCCCTCTTTCTCTCTTCCTGCGTCCCTAAATTTCCGACTTCTTCGTCGCTGAAACTACTCTTCATATCATTAAAGAAGCTTTCAAAATCTACAGCTTCATAAATCTCATTGATATCTGCTCGCACTGTTTTTGTAATGAAATTTCTGATGAGATCGTCTGTTAGCCGTGTCGGTTTTTTATCAAGCGTGTTAAATCTGTGCCAAAAAATTTGTCGTCCTTGTGCCAAATTATATTTTTTTACCATTGCATCAAAATCGACGCCTTCATTCTTTAACTCGACACGCAGTTTTTCCTGCACGTTGTTTGGTATATCCGCTTTTTGCAACACAAATATATCCGGATCAATGATCCCCATGCTCATCAAAGAGAACTCTCCCACCGCATTGGAAAATGCATTTTTGAATGATTCCGGCTTGGCGCTATTTATTGACCTTGCCATAAATGCACTGCTAAACCTATTCAATAACCTCTCAGAAATAATAAAATCCAATTTTTGCAATATATAATGATCGTTAAGAAAGGACATGATGGACTCACCTTCTTGATATTCTGTAGTCAAAACATACTGTAATAATAGTTTTACATCTGCAACGTTATCTCTCAATGAATCGGTGACGTTCAAAGCATTTTGCAATCGACGCCTTTCCTGTAATGTTCCGTCAACATTGCCTTCCAGTTTTTTTAATATTTTATCTAGGTTTTCGATTTCTCTTATGGTTTCATCACGATTGCGGAGTGCTTTGTCAAATTGATGCAGATCCACTTCAAGTGCCTCTGTTGCGCCATCTTCATTTTCCACCACCATCTTACCGGCTGTGTTTTTTTGCGTGATATATAAATAATTCACTACGATTTTTTGCAGATATTTTTCAAGTTGTATGATGTTATCCTCTGCTTGCAGTAAAAACGCATACACCTCATCTGATGACAAAATTAGATCGATAAGATCCTTATACTCTTCCCCCACAGCATTTTTTAATTTTTCAGCAATCTCTTTTAAAATGTCCTCAGGAGGCTTTGATGTTTCATTTCGGATATCTTCAATGTGTGTTTTTACTGATAGCAACAATTCTAACTTTTCTTGCAAAGTTAATTTTTGATCGATCTTTTGTTTTATTTCTAACGACTGCCGTAATTCTAATCCGCACATTTTTTTATGTAAATTCCTTAATTCATAGTCAGTATAGAACTTTTCACTATACGGGTCAACAAAAAATTCTTGCCCTCCGCACATGCCTATGCTAGGCTGGATAGCAAATGAGCTGTTCTTTTACTCTAACATCACTATAACCAAATGAGGTGCTCTTATGTTGACGATTTTGGCATATGGATTATCTGTAGCGTGGCTCACGATCAAAGTTATTGTAATCGGTCATCTCATAAAATTCATTCTCTATGACAGTGCGACAGGCATGATCAATAAGCCACCATGGCGTACCGGTATTTTCATATTCAATCAAAATGCCGAAAAAGAAGGTGCGTTTATGGCCATTCTCGAAGTAATGATCGATATGATGAAATTCATTGGTATAGCGATCATTTTTTTTGCGATTACGTTGACCCTAAGCGATCTATTCACGAATGGATTGCAACCCGTCACCACAGCCACGGCAAAAATCTTTCTCTATAGCATCGGTTTGACAATTTGTTTATGGATCATTTTTGCCGGTATCGCATACCGCCAAAAAAATACCTATTGATCTGCCGGCACATTCCTTACACAAGGTTGCGAAAATTCATTATGATTCGCAACCTTTTTATTTTATAAAAAAAGACCTGTGGATATGGTCAATCATATCCACAGGCATACACAAAACCTCACTCCTCCTTTGGGATAAAACGAAGCAGAGGCACAACCTCAATATCATATTTAAGCGTTTTTAATCTCTTGACGATTTCATCAAGAGGATCATCCGGCGTCACAAACACACGAAAGAATGGCTTTTCATCACCATAGTGATCTCGCACATCTGACAAAACGGATGTTATAACATACTTGTCTTGAAATGACGCTCCGGCGAACACGCATCTCACATCTTTAACCACAACATCTTCATTGTACATCGGAAATCCGTGCATTTCGATATTTGGCATTTTACCCTCCTCCTTGTCGTATGTATGATATGTTATGAAACATTTTTCAACAAAAAGAACTGACTGATCATTGTATAGTCAGTCACTCGCCTTGTCAAATAAGAATCATTCCTCGATCTCTCCGTCATTTTTGATCTGTTCCAATTTGACAGAAAGAATTTGTGATGCGCCATCGTGACCCATTGTCACACCATACATCGTATCAGAGTGTCGCATTGTTTCACGATTGTGCGTAATGATGATAAATTGCGTCTTGTGCGACAATTCTGCAAAGATCTTTGCCAAACGTCGTGAATTGGCCTCATCAAGTGCCGCTTCCACTTCATCAAGAATTGTAAATGGCGGTGGATTATACGAAATGATCGCCAACAACATCGCTACTGATGTAAGTGAGCGTTCACCACCGGAGAGTGATGAGAGGTGTTTGATCTTTTTGCCCGGCGGTGATGCGATGATCTCAATTCCCACTTCGGTTTTTGTTTGATTTTTTCTGGTATTAGCCATCTCTTCATCCGCAATATCTTGCAAAATTTCCAACTCGACGTCACCTTCAATCTCATCCGTTTTCTTTTTTTGCGGCGTAACGTCTACCATCACCTTTGAAAGCTTTGCGTTGCCACCGTTAAACAGAATACGGAAATATTTCGTAAACTCAACATTGATCTCTTTGAACGCGGAGACGAATTCTGTATGGATCTTTTGATCCATTTCTTTGACCACTTCTTTGAGCTGTGTGATCGCTTGCATCAGATCCTCTGACTCGTTGTTGAGCACATCAAATCGTTCCTGCATCTCCTCATACTCTTCGATCACCATCGGATCGATCCCGCCGATCTGCTCATATTTACTGCGCAACTTGTACATCTCTCGCTCCATGTCCTCGCGCGTTGCGGTCGCATCCGTGCATGCACCGAGCGCATCCACTTCCACACCGAGTTCCTGTCGCACCTCCGTAACCACATCTTCCTCACGCACTTCTATACGAGCGATCTCCACCTTGGTCTCATTGAATCGTTCCCGCACGGCATCGAGAAGGCGCTGTTTCTCCCGCAATTCTTTCTCCAATGCAAAAAACTGCATGCGCGCATGCTTGTCCGCGGCAACAGCTTCCGTGATCAGATGGTCTAATCGTTCGATCTCTTTACGAATTCCTATAATATTTTTGGCATGCTCCGCAATTTCACGATCCAATTCTGCGATCTTATCATCATATTTTTTGACACGCGCATCATAATCATCCTGCACAACATCAATATGCTTTTTTCCCGCATCATCATAGAGACGGTCCACCTCCTTGTGGATCGCTTTTAATTTTTTGACAATTGCTTTTATTTCACCGATCTCCACTACAGCATCCAACTCCGCGACAAGCGCATCTTGCTTTGTGCGAATATCCGATAGTTGCTTTTGTACATATTGCAGATCCACCGGGATACTTCGCACTTTCTTTTCGTGATTGCGCCGTTCTTTTTGGATCTCAATATGCCCCTCCGCTACAGCAACCTTTTTTTCCAGTGATTGCAATTGCACATAGACAGCCCGCTTTTCTTTTTCGTACTCCCCAATCTTTTCCGCATCTTCCACCTTTTTGGATTCCGCCATGATCTGATCGTTGAGCTTATCTACGTCACGTTCCGCGTTTTTTAGTTCGATCCCGATCCGCTGTCGTTCATCTTCCAAGCGCACTTTCTCCCCGTACAGATTGTTCCACATGAACGCAAAATAATTGCGTTGCGATTCTTTGAGTGCTTCATGGACCTCTTTTCCTTGCTTTGCCTTTCCCGCTTGTCTGCGCAAAGAGCGCAAATGTGGCGTCACTTCGGTGATGATTGCACGTACTTGATCGAGATTTTCTTTGGTGCGATCAAGTTTCTTAAGTGCGCGCATCTTGCGAATCTGAAAATGTTTGACACCGGCGGCTTCCTCGATGATCTCGCGTCTTTCCAATGCACTCGCGTTCAAGATCGCGTCGGTCATACCTTGCCCCACGACACAATAACTTTCCTTGCCAATACCAACGCGCGCCAAGAGATCCACAATGTCCAATAGTCGCACATGCGCATCGTTGATAAGATATTCACTCTCTCCATTGCGATAGACTTTGCGCGTCACGATCACTTCATCAAACTCGATCGGCATCACTTTGTCCATATTGTCAAAAACCAACGACACCTCCGCCATTGATAATTTACCGCGCTTTTCTGATCCCGAGAAAATCACATCTTCACCCTTTTTTCCACGCAATGTCTTCATGGATTGCTCGCCCATCACCCACCGCACCGCATCGGACACATTGGATTTACCGGAGCCATTGGGTCCGACGATCGCTGTGATACCACAGGTATGCATGGCACCATCCTTATGCGTACCTTTACACCGTGGCGAAAAATCAAATGTCGTTTCCGTAGCAAATGATTTAAATCCTTTAATTTCGAGTCTTTTGAGAAACATATGGCAAATGGATGAGTAACCAGTAATTTAATACGATAAAATTGTTCTATATCATACTATCATAATATATAACATTGTGTTAGGGCAAGTTTTCATATTACTCTGCAAATCTAAAAACCCCTTATCGCTCCCGCAAAGATTGCCTTCAAAAAATCGGAGAATGAAAATTTTGCATCAATCCTTATTACATGTAGCATGGTCCTGGATTCCCGTTTTCACGGGAATGACAAAACGATCATGCACAGGAAAAACAAGAGAATAATTGTATATATTTCATAAGTATTTTTATTAAAATGAGATTTTTAGACTCATGACATTACGGATTGCATATTACTGATAATTGAAACCTGTGGTAGAATGCGAGTATATTCGTTACTATTTTTTACTGCAATGGACATTGTCAAGCGCCCACAATCTGCAAAATCATTTCCACCCCGTCGCGCCACAATATCACAACATGCTGTACAGCGTCCGCAAACGCACAGTACGCCCTCTCAGCACAGAAACGCCCCTGCACGTACAGAATCTTCCGCACCGCCACAACACTCCTCCGTCGAAACATTTGACGCATACATCCGCCGTACAAAGATCGTGGAGAAACCTCGAAGAAACTTTGCTTTTGGCAAATGGCTTCTTTGGATCGCATGTGTCATTTTTCTCCTAAGTATTGGATGGGCGACATACGCATTTCTGCACAAAACCAATGAGACCCTTGCACGAATATCCGACGACAAAGAGCGACCGTCGGTCATGCAGGCGATCGCCAATATCGCCAATCCGCACTCATACAGATCATTAAACGGATTTGACGATGGACGGATCAACATTCTTTTGCTTGGTAGAGCCAATACACAAAAATCAGGCAAAGACCTCACAGATACAATTATCGTCGCAAGCATCAATACAAAAAGCTATACGATCGGACTTCTTTCCATCCCCCGCGATCTCCTCATACACACGGACACTGGCTATGTCAAAATCAACTCCCTCTATCAAACCGGCTTGCGTACTGACGTTGGTGCAAAATATATCATTGATACGATTGAAGACATCACCGCACAAAAGATCCATTATTATGTCGTTATGGATTTTGAAGGGTTTACAAAGATCATTGATATATTGGACGGCATCAATATTGATGTGCCCCATCACATCAAAGACGAGCGTTATCCCGGACCGGGATATAGCTATGAGACATTTGAAGTGTACCCGGGATTGCAGAAATTTGACGGAGAAACCGCTCTCAAATACGCACGCACGCGCCATGACACTGAGGGTGATTTTGGACGTGCCAAAAGACAGCAGCAGATCATGCAAGCCGCCAAAAACAAAGCGTTCTCCCTCGGCACGATCGTGAATCCAAAGAAAATTGCCGAGATCTTTGACGCACTTGGCGACCATCTCCACACCAACATTTCTCCCAACGAGATCGAACCCTTCATTGCACTTATCAAAAAACTCGACACACAAAACATCACAACAGTTGTCGTCGACGCATGGCAACCTGGTAGCCTCCTTATAAGCACGCGACAATTTGGTTCCAGCGGTAGCATTTCCGGACTTACGCCGCGTACAGGAAACTACAAAGAGATCCGCGAACGTGCAGATCTCATCTTTGACCTCCAAAAGATCGCGCAGCGTGAAAAAGATATTGCCAACGAAGAGCCCACAATCACTCTCATCAATACTACTGCCGACACGAATCTCACAGAACGCGTATCTACTCTTCTTCAAAAGATCGGCTTCCAAAAGATCGCTGTATTTTCCGATCCAAAAATCAAAAAAATTGTTCCGCAAGAAACAACCATTGTTATCGATCGCACATCCGGCGCAAAACCATTTTCACTCGACGAGCTCATCAAAAAAGTCCCTGCAACAAAAGGCGATGCAACACTCGACAAAAAGATCACTACGGACTTTGCAATCATCCTGGGAAATGATATTCTCGATACATACGCCTACACGGAAATTTCCCGTGAAGATTTGGAACAAGAAAACACATTAAATAATAGCGATCAATAAACCACATTTATGAAAATCATCTGCGGACTCGGTAATCCCGGCACACAATATCATGCAACACGACACAATGTCGGATTTCTCTTTCTCGACCGCTTGGCCGAACACCTACAACTTCCCTCTTTTGATTCTGACAAAAAGCATAACGCTCTCGTGAGCGAAGGACACACGTCGCACAAAGAAAAAATGCTTTTGGTCAAACCACAAACATTCATGAATCGTTCCGGCGTCACAGTGGCCGCGATCATGAATTTTTATAAAATATCTCCATCCGACTTGATCGTGATCCATGATGACTTGGATATTCTGATCGGGAAATATAAAGTATCCCGCGACACACACGCCGTGGGACATAACGGTGTGCAGAGCATTATCGATATGATCGGCACCCAAGACTTCATGCGCATTCGCATCGGCATCGAAACGACAGGAGGCAAAAAAGAACGCGGCCAGATTTCAGGAGAAGCCTATGTACTCCAAGACTTTCTCCCCGAAGAGCAGAAAATGCTTGATCCTGTGTGTGACGCGATCATTTCTGATGTGTTTTCTGCATTATAAAAAAAATGCTGTGTACAAGAATTCTTGTACACAGCAGTTTTACTGTCTCGGGACATCTTTGTATCCCTCGAAAAGACAACTTAAGAAGAACATGCCACTATTATTTTGTGTTTGTTCTGATAGAGCAGTCAACTCACCATCCGTGACATTGCCATCACCATTGCCGATAGCATCAGCATATACACCTACAGCTTTCTCAAAATAATCCAGCGCTCGCGCAATATGTTGACGGGATGTGCCGCCTTCATACTGCCTCGTAAATTCTCGGATCATTTTTTCGATCTCCGGTTGCATAACATGGCATTCTCTGTTCAAAAGATCATCTTTTAAATATTGTAATGGCACCAATGTTGCATTTTCATATTGTAATACGATGAGATTGATCACTGTTACCGCATCGCGCATCCTCATCTGGTCCTGTGTCAGATCTTTGGCCGCAACAGTGCCACATGAACAAAAAAACAGCAACAGCATTATGATCAAGTGCATAACATTCCCTCTTATATTGATCTTTTAAAAAACGGTATATTTCCCCTATCTATCCATAATTCCGCCTACGTGTGGCTCCTATCACACTAATGCAACAAAAGAACGAACATCCAGGTAAGGAGGAGATAACCTGCACATTCCCCACTGTAGACGGAACTATGGACATATATTATGCTGGAAGGTAGTGAATTATGATAACAAAATTACTTCATTATGTCAATATCACGCACACCATCACTTTCTGACCACTCCTACGTCAATGCATTCAATGTGATCCCCGGCATTGGCGCACAAAAACTCTTTCTTCTTTCCAATTATTTTGATTCTTTTGCAGATGCATGGATTGCACCTGTTGATCAATTGATTGAAACGGGATTTTCTCCAAAGCTCGCCGACAGTGTCGTTGCATACAGATCACAGATCGACCCGTCTGCCACATGGCAAAGAGTGGCGCAGAGTGACGCACAACTGCTTACGGTCAAAGACCCACGATTTCCCGTGAGATTACGTGAGATCGACCATCCGCCATTTTGTCTTTATGTCCGTGGCAATATCGATCTCCTATCATCGCCATCTGTCGCAATCGTCGGATCACGCAAGGTCAGTGAGTATGGCACGCGCGCAACAACACTCTTGGCCGGTGAGATCACGCGCAGTGGCATCACGATCGTTTCAGGACTTGCTCTCGGCACCGATGCACTGGCGCATCGCGCCACACTGGAAAATAACGGACCCACAATAGCCGTGATCGCAGGTGGCGTGGATGACGACGCAATTGCCCCGCGATCACATCTCTCGCTGGCGCGCAAAATCCTCGCACGTGGCGGTGCGATCATTTCTGAATACCCTATCGGGACGACACCAAGCCGTGGCACATTTCCGGCACGCAATCGCCTCATGGCAGGATTATCCGTCGCCACGATCATCATCGAGGCCGCCAAAGATTCCGGTACATTGATCACTGCCGCGCACGCATCACAATTTCAGAGGAAAGTTTTTGTCGTCCCCGGATCGATCTTTGCAACACATGCCTATGGATCAAATCATTTGCTCCGCAATAACATCGCAAAGCCCGTCCTCTGTGCAAACGACGTCCTCTGTCTATTCCATAAAAACAAAAAATACACAGGAGAAAATATCTCTCCAACATTTTCCTCAACAGAAGAAAAAGATTTGTACGAACACATCAAAAAATATCCCGATGGCATCCAGATCAACCGTCTCATCAAGGAATCACCCCTTGATACAATAACCATCTCCAGCACATTGACCATGCTTGAAATTGGCGGCACGATCAAAAACATCGGCAACCAAACATACGTCGTCACATAAAAATTCGATAATTATTTTCACTCCTCATCCCATCCCCTACCTTATTTGGTGATCACGTTTTTTCCTCCCGGCATATATGATCGCAAGACCTCCGGTACGATCACACTGCCATCTGCTTGTTGATAGTTTTCCAATACAGCGATAAACGGCCGCGGTGACGGTAATACGGTGTTGTTGAGCATGTAGACATATTTTTTCTTGCCGTCTTTATCCTTGTAGCGCACATTCAAACGACGCGACTGCCAGTCAAGGAAATTGGATGCACTTGCCGTCTCACCCCACCGATCCATGCCGGGCATCCATGCTTCGAGGTCAAACATGCGGTATTTCCCCGCACTCATATCCCCTGTACAGATCGCCAATTTGCGATACGGAAGACCTAATTCTTGATGGATCTCCTCGGAGATCGCCACCATTTCTTGTTGGATTTTTTCTGTCAGATCGACATCAGCCGGTGCAAGCACAACTTGCTCGATTTTCATGAATTCATGTACACGATACATACCTTTGGTATCTTTGCCATAACTGCCGATCTCGCTGCGATAACACTGGCTATACCCGCAAAGTTTCATCGGAAGTTGTGACTCATCTAAAACCTCATCGGCGTAATACGCAAGCAATGATGGCTCTGCCGTACCAACCAAAAATTTCTTTTCTTTGGCATCCGCACCGTCTGCCGTTTTACTTTTTGATGCAACCTGATAGATCTCATCAATTTCTTGATCGTATTCCGTCCCTTTGAAATATCCACTGCCAAAAAGTGCAAATTCTTTGACCAGTGTCGGCGGGATCATCGGTGTGAACCCTTTGGAGATGATCTTGTGAAGTGCATACATCATGAGCGCCATTGTCAATGCCGCGCCATCACCCTTGAGATAATATCCACGATAACCCGCGACCTTTGCGCCACGTTCAAAATCAATGATGTCCAAATCTCTCCCGAGAGTAATGTGATCCTTGGGCACAAAATCAAACTGCGGTTTCTCACCTTTTTCATAGACCACAACATTCTCACTCTCATCTTTGCCACGTGGCACATCATTGGCATGCACTGTCGGCACTTGCACCATAAGCGCGTCAAACTCTTTTTGTAACTTTTGTAAGACAGGCTCCTTTTGTTCCGATTGCTCTTTGACTACTTTCCCCTCCACAATGATCGCCGGACGTTCATCTGCAGTTGCTTTTTTCATGCGATCATTAAGCACATTTTTCTGCGCCTGAAGCGCTTCGATCTCTTGCATGAGTGCACTGCGTTCCTTGTCCACTGCAAGTAAACCCTTGATAGAAATCGTAAGATTTTTTTCTTGAGCCGCTTTTTGCACTGCTTCTGCGTTGTCACGAATATATTTGATGTCTAACATAGCTAAAGTTCTAAAGTTTATGAAGTTAAAAGTTTATAAAGTGAAAATGTGTCATCTTGAACCCTGCCTACCGGCAGGCAGGTCGTTTCAGGATCTCAATCACAATGACCCTGACAAATCCCTCCATTCATTATTGAATTCTGTTATTAAATTAATTTTCCATTCCCTATGCCAATTTTTCAACTGCTTTTCACGCCTCAATGCACTGAATACATCTTCCGTTTGTTCGTAATATACTAATTTATCTATATTATATTTTTTTGTGAATCCTTCTGCTAATTTATTTTTGTGTTCATATATCCTTTTCTGTAAATTTCCCGTTACGCCAATATAAAAAACTTTATTATGTTGATTCGTAAGAATATAAACACAATATTGTTTCATAGCTATATATGCTCTACACTACTATATTTGAGATCCTGAAACGACCTGCCTGCCGGTAGGCAGGGTTCAGGATGACAACATGAATAAAACCTTACTGCAATGGTAGCAAAGAATATGCCTATTTGCAAAAATCCTACCGTCAAGTTATAAAATCAAATTGATAATATACAAAGTAAAATAAAAGAAGCTTGACTGAATTGTTTTTCGGCAAGCTTCTTTGGCGGCATTATGCATCGACCCAAAACCTCTCTCCTTTTTCAAAGAGATAAATTTTTCAATGCCTAAACCCTTCGCTTCTATATCGGATCGTTCGCCAGCAACGCATAAGACATATTGTTATTCTGATCGTACTCTGAAAATAAATTTTTATCAACAAAAAAACGACAAATAAATGTCGTCTTCAGAGTCAATTTCCAAATTTACCAAATCTGACAAACTTAGAAATTGGGAGAAGGAACTTTTTTGAAGTTCCTTCTCCAGAACATCATGGTTTACTACGTTGAAGCGCTTCGCCTACTGCAGGTCGGTTTTGGCCTTGGCGGAAAGACTCTTTGTAGGGTCGATTTTGGCGAGCAACACTCGAAGTTTGCCCTTTACCGACCAGGATCGAGCACTCAGGATTTTCCAAAGGAACACTTTGGTTTCATCCAGCTCGTTTGTTGTCCTTTCCAGCTCAGCCGAAAGCATGTTTATCCTTTCCTGAAGAGCAATCTCTTTCCCTGCGGTAGCATCGAGCTGCTTTTTCATGGTAAAGGTTTTCTCGACCAACTCCTGCTTTTCAGCTTCGACCTGAGGTAAGCATTCGAGCGCCGATTTCTCAGCTTCGAGCGTGGTGGCCTTTTCTTTGACCATCTCGGCCTCAATGTCTCCCACAACATACTGGCACATGACGTCGCCGTCAACGATACGAAACGGAGGATACTCATCACTTTTACAAGGCACTCCTGAAAGAAAAAGTATTCCCTCAATTGTGGTCTGGAGGATGCCCTTGGAAATCTGGCAGAGACGCCCCCGTTTCGTCATTCCGTGGTTATCACGGTCGATATAAAAAGCTTCTTCGCCATTCCTTCGGACATTCAGCAGAAAATCAACTTCTGGTGTAAGCGCATACTTGTTCTTGGTATCCTTATGGCTCTTGGCATAAACGCGTATGGCCACCATGCCTTCCTTTTCGGGGCTGATCATCAAAAATGAAACAGTTTCGCCAACCCTGCAACTGATAGGAACAGAAGAACCAAGCAGTTTAATTGTGTTAATACCTGATCCATTGATGATAATCTGTCCGTCCTCGGTCATATTTCCGATACTTAATACATTGTCAGGTCTCATACCTTTCTCCTTTGAAGTGTTTCCTGGTAAACCAGGTGTTAAAGGACTTTTCGGCTCTGCGAAGCAGCAACCTAGGCAAATTAGCCCTTGCCATATAGGGTGTCCAATAATGAACTCCCTATATTAGCATAAAAATAGCTCAAAGTCAATAGCTATGCTTGAAAAAAAATCCAGCCATGAAGCACATTCTTGGCTGAATTTTCTGATTTGATATGATTTTGATCTGTTTAATCTACATGTTTATGTTGTTCCGGTCGAAATGCCGGTGCACATGTTACGACGAGCGATAACTCTTTCGCATCCACCCAAAACTTCTCCCCTTTGTCAAAAAGGTACATGTCCCCCGCCTCGATCTCACAATCGCCTTTTTCAGAATGAATACTGGCAGTTCCAGATTGCACATAATAAATTTCTTCTACTTCAAGATTGACCACCCGTCCTTCATCCGGAAACCGTCCATTGATGTATGCCGTCGCGACATTGAAATTTTGGTTATGCATATCGTACTCCCATACAGTGCACTTCTCTGAATTAGAGACTTTTTTTGCGTGTGCTTTTTTGACCAACATAATGTGATTGTAAAAATATTTACGTTATAACCCCATCATAACACAGAAAAACTCTTTCGTGATCACACATTTTTGCTGCATAAGTTATACACACCCTCTCCTTGCACACTTTTTGCCTTTTGTTGTATAATATACTCATAGAGGTGTTATTGGGAGGTTCTCACGAAACGAGGTAAAACAAATAGACAATCGCATATCCGCTATCAAAATGTGTATTTTGAAAACAAAAGACAGTTTCATGTAAATGGGGATTGTCTTTTGTTCTTTTAAAAATCCGTGTCAAAAAACAAAAAATTATTTTACAAAAAAGGAGGACTTTTCTATGTACTACTCAAATGACGGAGAACTGTTCTCCATTGTACATCCACACCAACATCTGTTAAAAGGCTGTGTAAATTGCAAGTTGTTGTGGATCAACACAGAACAGAAAATTCATCTTGCTGAAGAAGAATTTTGGATTTTTTGCAAAGCGATGTACACACTCAATCAAAGACGGTTGACTGCGGATGAACTCGCCCAACACAATATCCATTTTACCAGCATGATCTGCGCGCCATGTTTTCATGTTTCTCGCGGTGAAAAATATCGCGAAAAACAACGCACTGAAGGAAATTTTCCATGTTTTGGCAGTGCAATAAACGGGTATTGCGATCAAAGTTCCTGCACGTACAGGAGCAGATGCATCACGTGGCAAAGTCGTAGTGACCCAAGTAGACAGGATTACTATGAACATGTTTCCCATCAAATTGCACATCGCATGCCTATATCCATGAAGCATTAGTGCGCCATGCACAAAATAATTCCCTACAAAACATCTTTCCGTTAATTGGAATGACGTTTCTGCAGGGAATTTTATTTTGTTCCAAAATTTTTTTGTTACTGTATTTTTATATTTGTCACGTCTTTATATTTTTCATGGTCTTGTCCATATCTCTCATGTGTCAAAAAAACAAAAACCACACACCCCATTGCCAAAAGCACAATGATGTATGTGATAAATTTCTCCATATGCACAGATAAAAAAATTATATTTTTCACTGTTATCGTCTTGAGAGGAATGTTTCTACAGACCGAGACTCGTCACATGGTAGGAATAGGTATAAGCATTTTTTATCGCAACCTCTTCGATCGCTTTTCGCACAGCACCCCACTCAAATGTATAGGTATATTCTTTGCCAAACAGATCTGACTGTTCGTTGATGTTCTCTTCCCGTGGTTGACCAAATCCTGTTTTGTATGTTGTGGTCTTAAACCCAAATCCCGGACTCATATCCATATCCGTTCCGCCGGACAATCCCATACCGGACTCTTTGAGATATTCCGTAAACCGCACTTCTTTCTTTTCTTCATCGATACGAAATCGCGCCACGTACGTTAGTTTCTTTTTTGAGAGAAATGCTTTACGTTCCGCGATCACAGCGGAAAATTCATGGATCCCATTTTTTTCACTCCATGTGCCTGCGATAAAAGACAGAGCATTTTTTATATCATTGATCATACAGCCTATTATTATATGTGATTCCATTATACCATAAAAAGTACCCTCTCGTGCAATAAATCAATCCCTTATCGGCACTTCTTCCGGCGGTGCTGACACTGACGTTTCCTTTGCTTTTGCATCAAAAACACTCATATCGCGTCCACCATACTGCCACATATACACATCACGCGCAACAGGAACCGTCGTGGAGGATAATTCACCGGTTTGTCCTTCTACCATGATCGCCAAAACCATTTCCGGATGATCATACGGCGCATAGGACACAAACCATGAGTGCACACTGTCCCCATTGCCAAACTGCGCCGTACCGGTTTTTCCCGCAATGGCAACATTTAAATTTTTGAGCATTGTCGCCGTCCCATCAGTCACTGTTTGTCGCATTCCTTCCTGAATAATTTTGATATCCTGCGGATCACCCAAGTGATCGCGGATGATCTTTGGTTCAATTGTAGTTGTCGTGTCCGTCGTTTTATGCACAATATGTGACACAACATGCGGTTCATATAATGTCCCTCCATTTGCAATTGCCGCAATTGCATTTGCAACTTGTAGCGCAGTTGCCGTCACAAATCCCTGCCCGATCGCCGCATGATATGTGTTACCAACATACCATCTTTCTCCGAGCGTATCTTCCTTCCATTTTTTGTCAGGATAAAAACCGCTCACTTCTCCGGAGAGATCGATACCCGTCTTTTCTCCATAGCCGAATTTTGTCATGTATTCTTTCATCCGCTCAATACCCAAACCCACCACATCCCCATTGCCTCCGCCGACAGTATAAAAATACACATCGCTCGATACAGCGATTGCTCGCCGCAGATCCGTAAAACCGTGTGCACGCCAATCTCCAAAGAAAAACGATCCAATTTGCAGTCCGCCACGACTCTCGATTTGATAGTCCGGTGAAACGATATGCTCTGCCAACACCGCTGCCGCCATGATCGGCTTTACCGTTGATCCCGGCGCATACGCCCCACCGATCGCACGATTGAAAAGCGGACGATTCTCATCGGTGATCCAGTTGTTATATGTATCATGATCAATACCCTGCGCAAAAACATTGTTGTCATATGATGGCAAACTGACAATCGCGCGCACCGCACCGTCACGCGGATCGATCACTACCGCAGTAGCACGCTTGGTCTTGGCACGTTCCAACTCTTTGCTGAGACGATCAAAAAGAAACTTCTGTAATTCCGCGTCAATATTGAGATAGAGATCCCCACCGGCAACTGGCGCAACGTCAACCAGATCTTTCACAACATTGCCACGACTGTCCACAAGCATTTGCTGTGCACCATGTGTCCCGTGGAGATCTTTTTCGTAGTAGTATTCCACACCGGTTTTACCAATGCGATCGATCAACAAATAATCCGGATGCTCCTCATGTTCTTCTTTTTTGATCAGACCTTCATATCCGATAATATGCGCAAACTTTTCTCCATCCGCATAATGACGAATTGCAAATTGCTGAATACGCACACCGGACAATTCACTTTCCTGCGCCTTGAAATCCAACGATTGTTCATGGGTGATATTTTCTTTGACAACCGTTTCGCTGCCAGACGCACGTGCCATATCAAAAGCCTCCGCAACATCGCTTTCATTTATCGCAAGAATTTGTGCAAGACGCGCGACAATGTTACGTTGCATCTCTTCATCGTGTGGCAACAACTTCGGATCGACGACGATACTGCGACTTGGCATATTATTTGCCAACAGCGTTCCATAAAAATCAAAAATTTCTCCTCGCGGTGCAATGATCGGCACAGATTGCACACTATTTCCCGATGCGACAAATGCATAATAATCACCTTTCACCACAGAAAGATAAAATACCCGCGAAGTAAGTGTGATGAGACTGCCGGCAATAACGATCCAAAAAATCGTCAACCATCGCCGGTCAAAATCAAATGACATGCGCGCAATTTCTTTTTCAGACGCCGTAAGTACGGCGTCTTCAATTTCATTTCTGTATTTTGAAATTTTTTGTAATCGCATATGGTTTCTTATATATGTCCGCGCGCGTCATCATGCGCATATACTCTGATAATTTTTTCGACAAAACCGATACCCCGCAAAAGTATTATAAAGACACATGCCGTCAAAGCGATCGCCCCGCCATACATCCATACCCCATAAGACACACGATGCACATAGATCATATTTACACAGAGATCAGCGACAAGAGCGATGCCTTGTATTACAAGAAAAAGCCATACCGCGCCCGCATTATTACTACGCACCAATTGTGTCCTTACTGTATCAAAAACATATGCGGAAATGATCATTGCGCAAAAAAATACACCCCACCGATCATACCACATGACGCTCAAACACAAGGCGCACACAATGATCCATATACCGATTTCTTTCATGTCACGCACGCAGAGCCATATGCATATGAAAATGACACCACCAAAAAGCGGGATACTCCCAATGCCCGCATAAATACCCGCAAGCATACATGCGACAAGGAGAAGGATTGTGCGCAAAATCGACTGAACCATATTATTTTTTTATGACAAAAAGCGTCCGCAAATCACCCAAAGCAACGAGTGGTACAATTGTTGCTTTTTGGAACAATTGATCCTCTGTTGTGGAGACATTTTGTACGTGACCGACTGATAACCCTCGCGGGAAACGCGTACCGATCGACGATGTGATGAACATTTCCCCGTTTTCCACCACATCATCCTTTTTTATATCCTCAACAACTGCCGAAAGTCCATGATTGCCCCGCATGATCGCCTCAGCGCCACCTTTTGCGCCAACAACGTTTACTACACTGTCAGGATGCGTGATCAAACGCACGCGTGAAACTGTTTGATTGACATCATCAATATACCCCACAAACACACGATCATCGATGATCACGGCCATGTTTTCTTCAATGCCTTGTTCTCTCCCCTTGTCGATCATCACCCACTGACTTCCGCCGAGTGAGTCTCTCGCGATGACATCTGCACCGATCAATGTATATTCTTCCCGTGGCAGGAGATCCAATTCTGTACGCAACAATTGATTCTCCTTTTTGATATCCATACTATATGCATTTTCAGACTCCATCCGTCTCACTGTAGCGCGCAAATCCTGATTTTGCGCATAGAGATTGCCCATGTCTGCGATCAGACCCACTGCGCTACGATATTTCACGCCAACACCATAACCGATATTTGACAATGGGGATAGAATTACCATGATACCGCTACGAATTTTTGTCATTATCCCAAACGGATTGGCAACCATCACGAGAAAAATGATCACGATGTATACACTGATATTTTTGGTTCTTTTGTTCCTATGAAGTGATTGCATGTTTTTTGTTGATACTTTTTGTTAGTCACAATTTAACGCAGTGGCGCGCCTTGATCGTTTTCGATCAGAACATCACGGAGATTTTCCAAATCCTCCAAAACAATACCGCAACCGCGCACAACAGCAGTGAGAGGATCTTCCATCATCATCACCGGCATTTTTGTTTCATTGGCGATCAATTTATCCAATCCGCGCGTCAATCCGCCACCACCGGCCAAAACGATTCCCCGTTGCATAATATCAGAAAGTAATTCCGGCGGTGTTTCCTCAATGATCGTCTTGACCGTATTGACGATAATGCGAATGCTACGTGACATTGCATCACGAATATGCTCATCAGTCACCACCACCTCTTTGGGAAGTCCTGTCACGAGATCGCGACCACGCACCTTCACGCGTAATTCCGTCTTTTGCGGATACGCACTGCCTACAGTGATTTTTGTTTCTTCTGCCGTCCGCTCACCAATAAGCAGGTTGAATTCATCACGCATGTAGCGCACGATATCTTCATTCATCTCATCACCCGCCGTACGAAGTGATCGCGCCGCCACAATACCTCCGAGAGAGATCACCGCGATCTCGCTCGTACCACCACCAATATCAACGATCATATTTCCCCCCGCATCTGTCACAGGTAGTCGTGCACCAATCGACGCCGCCATCGGCTCATCGATCAAATATGCCTCTCGTGCGCCGGCATTGATCGCCGCATCGATCACAGCACGCTTCTCCACTTCTGTGACGCCGGATGGAATACCGATAAGCACCCGTGGCCGTGGCAAGATCGAGAATGATTCTTTGTGCACTTTATCAATAAAATATTTCAACATCTGTTCTGTCACATCAAAATCACTCACTACGCCATCTACAAGAGGACGCGTTGCAACAATGTGTCCCGGCGTCTTGCCTACCATGCGTTTTGCTTCCTTACCAATCGCCAAAATTTGTCCTGTACGATTATTGACCGCAACAACAGACGGCTCATTGATCACGATGCCCTTGCCTTGCACATAGATCAGCGTATTTGCCGTACCAAGATCGATCCCAATATCTTTGGAAAGATGTCCAAAAAGCATTCCCGTGAACTTTTGTGATATTTTTTTCAATTTATTAAAAAGTCGAACCATAGTGATTGCATATACAAAATGAGAGATAAAAAAACGCCAGTCATACAACAAACTGTCTCAAAACCCCATTTGTATTTTTATTTTATAAACACCACTTATTCTACAAGAAAAAAGCCCAAACGTCAAAGCTTTTTAAAAAATCCCTCCGCCCGTTGGGCACCTCCCTTTGAAAAAGGGAGATTTAAAAATTTCCTCTTTTGTAAAGAGGCCTGCCTGCCACCTGCCTGCCGGTAGGCAGGGACTGAGGGAGATTTAACCAATTCCGCAATAAAAAAGAAAATATTAGAAAAAATGTCATTGCAAGGAACGAAGCAATCTTAAACTACTGCACCGCTCTTATACGAAAAAATCCCTCCGCCCTATCAGACGCTTCCCTTTTCAAAAGGGAAGACTGTACGCCACGATCAGTCATCCTGAACTTGTTTCAGGATCTAAATCTAAAAAAACTCTGTAACATTTAAAGATTCTGAAACAAGTTCAGAATGACATATTTTAAAATAATATTTCAATTACACCTCAAATTATTTTCGCAGAATCTTCAAAAACGCTTCCGGCGGAATTTCCACACTACCGGATTGTTTCATACGTTTCTTTCCCTTTTTTTGTTTTTCCAATAACTTTCTTTTGCGCGTAATATCACCGCCATAGAGTCCCGCGATCACATCCTTGCGAAATGCACTGATCGTTGCGCGTGCGATCACTTTTGCGCCGATCGTTGCCTGAAGCGCCACGGCAAAGTTTTGTCGCGGAAGTACTTCTTTGAGCTTGTCAACGATTTCTTTGCCGATGTGAAACGCACTTTTTTTCGGTACAATGCGAGAAAACGCATCGATCAATTCCCCGGCAACCATAATGTCCAATTTGATCAGATCGCTCTTGCGATAGCCCGACATTTCGTAATTCATCGATGCATATCCACTTGAAATACTTTTCAGTTGATCATGGAAATCCACGATCACTTCCATAAGCGGTGCATTGAAAGTCAGTTGCACACGGTCCGCATCGATATAATTCGTGTTGACATATTCTGCACGCGTTGTGTTCATGAGCTCCATGATATTTCCCAGATATGTGGACGGTGCAATAATATCCAATTTTGCATATGGCTCATGAATTTCCTCGACAATTGATGCATCCGGCAACTCTGCCGCTGAATAAATATCGATCAGTTCATCAGAATTTTTCTTTCGTATTTTATACACGACACTCGGCGTTGTGATCGTCGGTTGCAGACCGAATTCACGATCCAATCGCGCTTGGATGATCTCCAGATGAAGCAGTCCCAAAAAGCCACAACGAAATCCCCGCCCCAAGGCTTGATTGCTCTCCGGCTCAAAACGAAACGCCCCATCATTGAGTGTGAGTTTATCCATTGCATCCCGCATCACATTGTATTCCCCACCATCCACAGGATAAAAGCTCGCATACACCATCGGTTTGACCACGCGATACCCGGGAAGCTGTACAATGCGATCATAGTTTTTTTCTTTATTGCTCTGTTTCAATGTGACCGTATCACCAACCCTGCACTCCACAACCGTTTTGAACCCCGTGGCGATATAGCCGATATCTCCCATCGTGAGCGTGTCGCATGCATCATATTGCGGACGGAAGTGCCCGAGCTCAACGATACCACTATCTTTTTTTGTCGCCATCATATGAATGTCGTCCCTTTTGGAAATCGCGCCATCCACCACCCGCACATACGCCAAGACACCCTTATACGAATCGTACACGCTGTCAAAGATCAATGCGCGAAAATCAGCATTTTCATTTCCCCGCGGTGCCGGCACACGATCGATCACCACTTTCAATAACTCCTCCACGCCCTCGCCCGTCTTCCCGCTCACAGCCAAAATCTCCTCCTCTTTGCATCCGAGGATATGGATCACTTCTTTCTTTACTTTTTCCACATCCGCA
The DNA here is from genome assembly GCA_041660065.1 of Parcubacteria group bacterium. Taxonomy (NCBI): domain Bacteria; species Parcubacteria group bacterium. The sequence continues at coordinate 329,903 of JBAZXC010000001.1, forward strand.
TTTGGCAGATCGATCTTGTTGAGCACAGGAATGATCTCCAGATCATGCTCCAATGCAAAATAGAGATTGGTCAATGTCTGCGCTTGCACACCCTGTGACGCATCCACAAGCAAGATCGCACCTTCTACAGCTGCAAGTGATCGTGACACTTCATAGGCGAAATCCACATGTCCCGGCGTATCGATCAAATTCAACGTGTATTCAATTCCTTCCTCTCCCCCTTTCGTAAAGGAGGATCTGGAGGAGGATTTATATGTATATTTCATCTGTACCGGTTGTAATTTGATGGTAATGCCACGCTCTCGCTCCAAGTCCATCCCGTCCAGCATTTGCTCCTTCATCTTGCGCTTCTCCACAGTACCGGTCACTTCCAAAAGACGGTCAGCCAACGTAGACTTCCCATGATCGATATGCGCAATAATACAGAAATTTCGAATATTCTTCATAATAGTTTCAGAGCTACATTACTTATATTATACCAAACAACTAAATACAGCGTCTTTCATCCCTCGAAGCTTTAGCGTAGTGGGACAAAAATTTCTAATTTTTTTCATAAAAAATAGCTTACGTAATTTTGTTAATCTCTCTTAAAAGTGCCTTATCAAAAGTCTGAACATGATAAAACTTTGTCAGATACAGAAGTGAGCAATCAACAAAGGAAAGTTTATTGGTCTTCATTTCTTGAAAGACACTCACTGTCCCGACAAAAAAAACATTGTCCGACAAAATGATTTCTATCTCATTATTATCCAAAGCAAAACGCAAAAATTTATCAGCGGTTTTTTTATTCACCCGCAAAGATAAAACCGAGCAGATCTCCGCCAGTAAATATTCCGGCAGAACAATTTTCTCATCCACATTCTCAAAAATTTCCTTGGCTTTTTTATGCTGATTGTCCGCTTTACTTAAGTAAGCGATCCAAATATTCGAATCTAAAATACGCATACTATTCTAGTAAATTTGTTTGTCAATTTTGCTACTCAAATCTTTATCCTTAACAACAAATTGGATTTTCTTTGCATCGCTTAGACTATACTGCTTATTGGTCGTATCTTTTATAGGCTCTATCCTGAATATGGGTTTAGAGTTTTTGACAACCAAAAAGGACTGTCCGCGAAGGACTTGATCAGAAATCTTTTTGAGATCTTTATATAATTGCTTCACCCCAATAATTTGAGCTTCCATAAAAATAGGTCGACTAATTATCTAACTATAGTTTAACTTTTATGTGGGAAATAGTCAATGATTCAAAGCATCTTCTAGTATTATGTATCTTGTTTTAAATCTCGCCTCCCCCAAATTGCGCTGTGGTAAGTCAAGGTTTAATGATATAATCGAAATAGGTGAATGTTTAAAGTTTTTTGAAAAACGCCCTCTGGGAGATTATCCCAGAGAGCGCAACTGCGATGTGAAAAAAGGTTATTCGACGGGTTGAAAATATCCGGACAGATGATCATATCTGGCTTTTGACCCGTCACTAAATGACAACACGACCGGTTCCGCATCTGTCACTTCAGGATGAACATCTGTTATCTTGCCAAAAAAATATTTCATCTCTTGCCAAGTTTCAGACCCGAATATTCTCGGCTTTGTCTGCTGTTTGATAGTATTCCAAAAAATCGAAAAATCGACCACCTCAACGCTATTATCTTCAACAAACTCACAGAACCTTTCTGCCACTGTTTCCATTTTTACTCCATTGCTCGGTTTGACCACCAACCAAGCCAAGGCATGATTGAAGGAACTAGCCTTAATCCAGAACTTACACTACCATCGTAATTGACTATTATACCAGCTTTTAACAACCGTGTCAAGCCAAAATTCAAATAATTTCAAAAAATGGCTTACATTAAGGAAAATATTTGTAATTTTCATATCTCGTCCACCCAAATTGCGCTGTGATAAAACAAAGTTTAATGATATAATCAAGACAGGTGAATGTTTGAAGTTTTAGCCAATAAACACAGGCGTAACTTCAGATATTCGGAAACGTTATGAAAAATATCGCTTCGCTCATTTTTCATAACGTGCGCGAATATGCGAAGAGGGCTCAGCAATACATCTCATAACAACGGATATGCGGCATATCGCCCAAATTTTCTGAGCCAGCCACCCTTTGGGATGTCTGTCTCAGAAAACTTCGCATATTCGCGCACGTTAGACGAAATAAATTTATTTTATTTTTAAATTCGCTTTTTATAATAAGGAAAAATAAGTTTTTTTTATCTATTTATAGAGGGGGAATAAGGTGTTTTTTCTGCTCTGGGAAGGCTGCAGAAAAAAATTAATTAAAAAACTATGAAATTAATTACAATAAATGGACCATGCGGCATTGGAAAAAGTACTTTATCGGAAAAAATACATGCCAACATGCCACTTTCTTTTCTTTTAGACATTGATGCCCAAAGAAGATTCATAAGTCAATACAGGGAGAAAAAAGAAGAAAGCGGTAAGATAATGATGACTATCTCAAAGGCGATAATTAAAAGTTGCCTAGAAGACGATCGCGATATCATTATTGATAAAATAATGCTTGATAATGATGTTCTTGATTTTTATTATGAAATTGCAAAGATATATGGCGCTGATGTTTATGAAATTATTCTTTGGGCGCCAAAAGAAGTTGTTATGAAACGTGCTAATGAGCGTGGTTGGCGAGAAGGTGGATTATTGACGCCAGAAAAATGCGAAATATTTTGGGATAAAATTGATGTATTAAAAAATACTCGACCTCAGGCACATATTATAAACATTGATAAAATGTCTGAGGATGAAACTTATCTTGAGGTAGCTAAAATACTATAATTTTTTTTAGGCTATGATATATCTAATTGGTGGTCCTCCAAAATGTGGAAAGACGACACTGGCAAAAACATTATCAAAATCATTGGGAATTCCGTGGGTTTCTACTGACACCCTTCAATGTGTGATTAAGCCGTACATGAATGAAAGGGATTTTTCAAAAAAATTTCCTACAAGCTATCAGCGCGGTAAAGATAATGATGAAAAATACTCTAAATTTTCATCGAGGGAAATTATTGAAGCCTATCAACAACAGGCAAAAACTGTTTATGAGGCAGTAGATATGTTCACGGTTTGTGAAATTACTGACGGCAATGATTTTATTATTGAAGGCTATCATGTTGAGCCTGAGCTTGTTGCAAAACTAAACTTGAAATATCCAGAGAAAATTGAGAGTATTTTTCTTGTGAAATCTGACAAGGAAAAATTTATTTGCGATATAAAGAAAAGTACAACCACAAATGATTGGATAATCGCAAGAACAAATAATGAAGAAACTTATCAGAAAATCGCAAACATGATTTGTGAGTACGGAAATTTTTTTGAAAAAGAATCTGAAAAGTACGACTTCAAGGTGTTAAATATGGACAATGATTTTGATAATCAGATCAAGGAGGCAATTAATTATTTAATAACCGCCTAAAATAATTATTATGAATTTTGATTTAAACAACTTAGAAGAGTATTTAAAAGAAAAAATACTACCAGACTTAGAAAATAGTCGCGGTGGTTTTGACAAAATTCACACATTGGAAGTCGTTGATTGGTTAAAGCAGATTATTCGCCACAATCCTGAATTAGAACTAGACGAAACGGTTTTGCTAATTGCGGCGTATGCTCATGATTGGGGTTATGCGGGTCTTTTTAGAGACGGGCAGGTGATGAATTCTGAAATAATTGAGAACGCCAAAAAATTGCACATGGAGTTAGGCGCAAAAAATAATTGAAACCTTGCTGAACAATAATTTTTTCTCTTTTTTGACCGATGCGCAAAAATCGCGTTGCGTTCACCTTGTAGCTGTTCATGACAAGAAGTTTGAAATTAAAGATGTTGACGAAATAATTTTAATGGAAGCTGACGTGTTGAGTGGCTTGGATGTAAATACTGAAAAACCTGTGATAGACGCCAAATCTAATATATATCTCATGAAATCGGCGCTTAATGTAAGAATTCCGAAGTTTATTACTGATTTTAGTAGGAATGAGGCGAAAAAACTGCTCCTAGCTAGAAAAAATTACTATGAGCAAAAAAAGAGAAAGCTAATAAGGAGTTTTGAATTTTTGGCATTCACCCCTGACCCCTCTGCCAAAAATCCAAAACAAAAAAGCTTATTTAATCTATTTAGAATAAAAAGCGAATTTAAAAATAAAATAAATTTACATCGTCTAACAACCCATATCTGGTTACAGAAATTTGCATCAATGACTAATAATAAGGAGTGCAAATTTCTTCCACCCAAATTTTTGCCTTCCCTTTCTTTATATATTACAATAAGGAAGGAAGACAAAAACTTCAGATATGAGTAACGTTATGAAAAATATCGCTTCGCTCATTTTTCATAACGTGCGCGAATATGCGAAGAGGGCTCAGCAATACATAACACTGGATATCAGGTTCCGTAAAAAGAAATTATTATAGTTTTTTGTTAAAAAACGTAATACTAATATCAACGTACTGACATTAGGAGGATTCATTATGAGTCAAGATGGGGATGATAAAATCATCAACGAAGAGTTAGACAGACTTGAATCTGAAGGTAAAGATGTTGATGATCTACGAAAGTTTTTGCTCGATAAAGACAGAGGCAACTCTTTGGTTGATCCAGAGCTAGAAAAATACGGATGCTTTGACTAAGCACAAATGCACAACCAAGCCCTGTTTATGAAAATATATAAACAGGGCTTGAATCTTATTTAAGAACGCTATAATAATTTCTTTTATTCCATTCAAATATTTGATATTATTTATAAATAATATCAGGGGTATCAAAAACTTTTGATACCGAGAAATATTTTGCAATATCCGCTTCACTCATTTTTCATAATACCGAATAGCTGGTTACACAGAAAAAAAATCACAAATATCCTTTCATTTTTAAATAGCCCTTTTTTGAAATTCTTTGAAAAAAGTCCCCAGCAGAAATAGAATCTGCCAGGGACAAGACGTGGGCTTGCGCGCTGTTCACAAAAAAACAGAACGCAGTTCGCCAAATGTGTTTGATCCGCTGCTTGACGACACTGATGAAAGAACGATCGGAATGAAGATGGGGAGTAACTGCGACATTGGCGTTACATACACCATCGCTTCAGCAGGCACAAAATGTGGCAAGACAGTAACGTTGATAATTGCTACCAACGTGTTCCAAACCGCAATCACGAGAAATATTTGTCTCATATAACCCTCCTTGTATAGTATGTCAGCAGGAAATCCACTGAACCGTGCATCGTAGCATATTTCAAAGCTTTTGTCCATAGGCGTTTCAAAAAATTTAAAATAAAGACTTATGATAAGGAAAATATTTGCAATTTTCATATCTCGCTCACCCACGTTGCGCTTTGGTAAATCAATGCTTGGTGATATAATCAAAATAATTGGATATTGAAGTTTTGGCCGATATGCACAGGTGCAACTTCAGATATTTGAAAACGTCAATTGAAATTTAATCATCAAACATGAACAACATTAGAAATAAAAGCATATCTGCAGGTATTAAGATAGAAAAAATGACCAGAAAAGATCTGCCTATTCTATTTCATTTTGGCAAAGATCAGTGGAAAAAGTCTGATTGGCTTACTATGGAATATTTGCGCTCTTCATTCGAACAGAGCGGCCCTAGTTATGTGGCAAAAATTGGAGATGATGTGGTTGGCGGCGTGATCTTTGTATATGAAGACATCGTGAGGAACTGGATCCGATATCTGATCATCAATAAAAAATTCCGAAGACAAGGGGTTGGGACAGCGTTGCTCCAAAAGATCTTTGAACAAATGAAGTCTGGCGAGAGCATTTTTGTCGATACGGGCGTCAGCGATAAAGATGCGATCAACTTCTATGAAAAATGCGGCTTCAAAAATCGCGGAATGGTCAAGAGCCTCTATGGAAACGAGCCGGCCTATTTTCTAGAAAAGACGTTCAATTGAATTTCAAACGAAATTTTTGGCAATATTACACAACAAAAATACGTATTAGCCGAGACGCATTAATTTACTGCTATGGAGATGATAAAACATTTTACTGCCACTACTTATGTTGTGCACGAAAAGAAAGTGCTTTTGCATTTTCACAAGAAACTTCACATGTGGCTGGCAATTGGTGGTCACATCGAGGACAATGAACTTCCCGAGGAAGCTGCCTTACGAGAAATAGCTGAAGAAACCGGTTTGATCGCAACCCTTTATGATCCGGATGGACAAATTGGCGTTAGTGATGTTGAGCAATTAATTCGCCCGATGCATATCTTGCTTGAAGATATTGGCGGGACGCATAAACATATTGACCTTATCTACTATGCGAGAACTGAGTCCGATGTATTAAATCCGCAAGACGGAGAGACCGCCAACATAAAATGGTTCACAACTGATGACATACAAAACCTTGATGCGCCGGAAAATGTAAAGACACTTTCTTTAGCAGCAATTCTTCTTTTATGCCCTACCGATTAACATTATACAAAAAATAAAAAGGTCTTTCATGATACTAATGAAAAACCTTTGTGAATCGTAAGGATCGTCACCTAAATGTTAAAAATATTTTTGGTAAGAATTCAGTGTTGTGCCGATATCTCGCGCTTCCCGAAGATACGCATAAATGCTGGGAAGTTTGAATCCCGGAATGTCCATACTTTCTTCCCCCACTTTGATCTGATACAACGTTTTGCTATCGACACACAATGCTGCCAGTTCCGTTAAGAATTCTTCGATCTTTTCCACTGCAATGGCACACCCATGACCATTGATGCCATACAAATGCACTTCTGCGCTACCGTTTTTCGTCGCAACCATCATGACCGCCGGTGGAGTATCTCCTTCACTTAAAAACTTGATCGCATCTGAAATATCCATATTCTTCTCCTTCTTCTGTTGAATGATCTCGCTATTTTTCGACTATTGCAGTCGTCACGAAAATATCGTCGATTGACATGCATATTATGCCACAGCCTGACTCTCAAGGAACTTTTGAATATTGACGTCCCATGCGCTGTTTACCCTCGGACAACCATGTTCACATCGAATAACCTTGTCAGGATTTTTTTGCTTTTCCGATGCACATGCCGGACAGACTACCGACCGACAGATTATCCTGACGTTTGCAAATGCGGGATCCAAATCTGCAATTATTTTTGGAAGACCATCCTTCACCTCATCCATCGTAGCCGCTAAGAATACCTCTTTGGGACCATCAATCGTCTTGCCACAAAACTGCACGTATTCCGCCGATGAAGCCTCGGGGAAATTCTGAACGATCTTCAAAAACTCATCTGAGACTGCCACAACCTCAAACCACATTATAGATGATTTCATGCTCTGCCTCCTTTTTATGAAAATAACTGTATATTTGCAAACGTTAATATAGTATAGGCAAAAAAGTAATGAAAAGTCAATAAAATAATGTGACCGTGGCCAATTTGTGTTTGACTGCACCATCAAACCCTGATACTGTGCTTATAAAGTTCTTTAACCATATTAACAACATTTCAGCAAATTCCACGGAAAAGAGGAGTCATTATGGGACCATTGCTTATTGAAAACATACAGGAAATCGTCGAGAAATACCCTTTCCCCAAAATTCACAGAATTCTTGCATGTCTTATCGTCGCCTTATTGAAGATCAGACATCATCCCAACTACCTATCGGAAAGCATAGAAGCGACAACAATTGCAAAAAGAGGCATGACCAAGGTCTTGCGAGATCTTGATCATGCGATGCGAGTTGAATTCGAAATGAAAATATTTGCAATCATTCAAATCATGGCCCTTTTTGCAGAATTAAAAGACGGTGACGTTGATGCGATCAATCAGTATTGCGAAAAGATCACACCGACCAGCGAGGAAACATTGAAAGGTTTTATGCGCAACCATTTTAATGCTGACCTTAAGATCGACCCCGTCTATTCGGACAGTGACTTTGCAATTCAATTGGCAATTCTTGAGACAATGTCAGGACTTTATGACGAGAAATTTGTCTTGTGTCCATCAGAAAAAATTACGGATGAGATAATCACTCAGACGATCATCGATTTCTTCGCAAACAAAGGATTTTCGTTGTACAAAAAAAGCAATCATTTTGTACTCATGAAAAAAGATGACGAGCTGATCAACATTGTTTTTTCAAATTATGACGACTCTATTCATATCACAGTAGAAAATGTCAGCTGATCTTTGTCGTTTAGACCATCCTTGCGGAGCAGGCACGTAGCCTTCTCCGCATTTTTATTTATATCCCAAAAAACCCTTCGAAAAAATGGCATTCAATGTTATGCTATTATTAGCAAACGAGTAAATTTTAATCATGCATCATTATGCGAACAGAATTAAAAGAGGATGAAAAAGTTTTTTTGATCATACGCCGGCATTGGCTCATTCTCATGTTGCCGATCACGATCGCAATCATTGGCCTCGTCATTGGCTTTTTCTTCAGAGGTTATTGGCTCATTGTTCCCATCCTTCCACTTTGTTATTTGCTCTATCGCGTGATCGAGAGACGAAATGATCTCTGGGCAGTGACAAACTTACGCGTTATTGATGAGTATGGTGTTTTCACATTGAACTCCAAAGAGAGTCCTCTGGACAAGATCAACAACGTCAGTTACAGCCAATCCATATGGGGCAGACTCCTCGGCTATGGCAATGTACAGATCCAGACAGCCGCAGAGGTCGGAGCAAGCACATACGAACAAGTAGAAAAACCGCAAAAGTTAAAAGACGCGATCACAGAGATGCAGGAGGAATACAAGAAAACGCAGATATCTGCACAAGCACAGGAATTGGCAAAAGCAATTGCGCATAATTCACAAGATCACGATAATAGCGATATCACACACGAGATCGAAAAGATCTTTGCATTGAAACAAAAAGGAATGATCACCGAACAGGAATTCATTGATGCAAAAAAGAAACTGCTTGATCTCTAATAAACACAAAAAAAGGAGCATGTTGCAAACACGCTCCTGCAAAATCAACTTTAATTAAAGAATCGGACATCCCCACATTGTGCCGGCACATGAACAGCCAAAATAGCTGTCTCTTTCATGATTTCCGGGAAACTCACATTTAACAACGACATTACTACATTCTTTACATCGCCAGAAATACATGATATTTCCATCCTTGCCGACGAGCTTTATACCCTCTTCATCAGGTATTGTGTCTTTGCTGTTATAGCGCCACACGACAAAACGATGCGCCCACCCATTTGGCGAGTAATCCTTTGCATCCAGAACATCGAGAAATTTGCTTTTGAGAAATTCGCGAATATCCCTCATGTTAGGCGTCACATCCGCAGGACATAAAACTTTTAAAAAAGCTCTGCCAGTACTCATTATTGCCTCCCTCTCGTAATATTTTGGGTTAAAAAACTTAGACAAAGTTAAACATGTTTTTTTTAACATGTCAACAAACATGCTCTCTCAAAGATTCCCATGATCCTGAGCTATTTTACGATTATTTTTACAAAAAAGTGTTTACCGATCTTCATCACTTTGCCATTATCATCAGCGGTCAATACGCAGTTACTGTCAGTAACCTTTTCCCCGTCGATCGACACGCCACCTTGTGCGATCTTCCGTCGTGCGTCACCTTTACTTTCCGCACCGCCACAGGAAACCATGTAATCCACAAGACTCATTAAAACACTGCACGCGCACTCTTGCACATCTTCGGGAATTTCTTTTTTGGAAAATGTGTTGATGAAATATTCCTGCGCTTTTTGCGCCGCATCCTCTCCATGAAAGATCCGCACCAGTTCATGTGCCAGTAGGATCTTTGCATCGCGCGGATTTTCCATTTGCATATACTCCTCCACTTTTTCCATGTCTATACGCGTACACCCGACAAAAAGCGGTCGCAACATGCCATCCGATTGCGCCATGATCGCGCCAAAGAGGTCTTGAGCACTTAGATCGAGAAATACCCCCGTACTGTTTGACTTGGACATAAGCGTGCCCGTTTTTTCATCGGCGATCAGTGTTGTCGCGATCACAAATTTATCTTTCCCTTTCAATTTTTGCATCAATGTCCGTCCGGCAAGCGCGTTAAAGATCTGATCCGTTCCACAGAGCTCCACATCCACATCCATCGCCACACTATCATAGCCCTGCATCAGCGGATACAAAAACTCATGGAGATAAATCGGGCGCTCCTCTTGTATGCGCTTGTCAAACATATCGCGCTCAAGCATTTGTTGCACCGTGAAATTACTTGCGAGTTCCAACGCTTCCGCAAAATTCAACTTGCCGAGCCATGCGGAATTATATCTGATCTGAAACGGGTTTTCTTTATCGTCAAAATCTGCGATATTTTTTACCTGATCTTTCCACAGTGCAAAATTCTCTTGCACTTGCTCAGGTGTTTGTTTGACGCGCGCAGATGATTTGTCCGTTGGGTCGCCGATCATACCAGTAAAATCACCAATGAGAAAGATCACCTCATGCCCCAGATTGCGTAAATCCTCCAATACCATGAGCCCTTGTGCGTGCCCCAAATGCAATGATTTTGCCGTTGGATCAAACCCCATATAAAAACGCATCTTTTTGCCAGAAAGCAATTGATCACGAAATTCCTGCTTGGTCGGGAAAAACTGCGACAGCACCCCGCGATCAAGAATACGATCAACCTGTGCCTCGATATCTTTATTTTTCATAATTTTTCACGTAAAATTAGCCAATATATACTCTCATACTACCAATTTACCACTGGAACTACAAGTATTGACAATTTGTCTTTTTTGTGATATAATCGGCGGTTAGTAAAATTTCTGATATTTACACACATGACATCAACAGAAAACCTCAAAAAACATATTGAAGATCTGGAAAAGCGCCGCATGGCACTCTTTTTTCACATGCAAAAAATTGCAATCGACATCAATGCACGCCTCTATGGTTTTAATACCGTGTTGGGCATTTGCGCACTCGTGCTCTTTGTTGTCGCATTTTTTGCACTACAGAAAGATCCTTTCTTTCTTTTGTGGAGCAAAATATTTGCCTTGATCACCATCGTGATCACTCTGACACAACATCTCTATATCCTGGATAAAGTCTCAACAAAGATCTATCGTGATATTTGTACGATCTACACCGGTTGCGATGACGAATACTTTGTCCTCAAAAAATACAACATCGGCGAACTTGATGAACGCCTGATCCGCCAATTTTATGTCAATAAAACACATGAAATGGGACGCTACACCTGCACAACAGCAACGCCGGGTTGGCTTGCATGGCTTAGCCTTTCTTCATTCCTCGTAGCGATCATCTTACTCTTTTTTGCATAGGTCACTGAGAAAATCTCGTGCTTCGTACAAATTGTGTACGATCAGATCAGCCTCATCAAAATTGAGGCTGATATTTTTTGCATTGATTCGCACGATACAGACCATGCCCGCACTTTTTGCCGCCACAACACCGACAGGTGAGTCTTCGATCACAACGCACTGCCCTGGCTCGACACCCAGTTTTTGCGCTGCCACAAGATAGGGATGCGCACTGGGTTTGCGGATAGCACAATCTTCAAATGTCACAACTGCGTCAAACAAATCTGCGAGATGATGTTCTGCCAACACACTCATTGTCGTCGGATGATTTGCGCTTGTCACAAGTGCTGTCGCAAGCATGAAATCCCTCTTGGCACGCAACAGAAATTTGACCGTATCATCAAAAACGATCGCATTTGCCAAAAGATCATTATACAGTTTTGATCGCAAAGCAAGAAATTGCTCACCGTTGATATGATACTTCCCCACAAAGAAATCCACATAATCCAGTGGATGTTTGCCCATGATCATCATTTCATCCTCCTCATCCGGATGGACATCGAGCACTTTCAACGTTTCAAGCGATGATTGAATATTGACAATTTCAGAATCCAACAACACGCCATCACGATCACATAAAATTGCCTTGATCATATTCTTTTTTATTTACTGAGACTTTGTCCCCCATCTACCATGAGATTTTCTCCCGTGATACCACTGGCATCCTCTGATGCGAGAAAGGTGATAGCCTTCGCGATTTGAGAGGGTTGGATCAGGTCACCAAGATAAATTTCCTCTTTGATCTTTGCGATAAAATCCTCTGAATATTGCTTTGTCATCTCTGTGTTTGCGACACCGGGAGATACACTGTTTACACGGATCGCTGGTGCGAGCTCCTTTGCCATCGTTTTGGTAAAACTGATCACACCGGCTTTGGCCGCACAATAATCAGCGATCGGTGGTCGTCCAAAATTGTACACACCACGGATCGATGCAAGATTCACGATTGCCCCGCCATGTGTCATAAGTGGCACGATGTGTTTTGTACACAGAAATGTGCCTGTGAGATTGACGGCAAAAGTCTTATTCCATTTTTCCAAAGTCGTCTCTTGCAAATTTGCCGAACTGACAATGCCCGCATTGTTGACAAGCACATCAACCGTATTGCGTAAGGCGTGAATTTCAGCGCTCATGCGCGCAACATCTTCTTCGTTACTGATATCTGCATAGACACTGGCGCATTTTTCTCGCCCGATCTCATCCATAAGCATGTCGATCTGCTCATGTGGTGCAAGATCATTGATCACGACAAAACCACCCTGGCGCGCAAATTCTCGTGCCGTTTCCGCACCAATACCGCGCCCCGCACCTGTGATAACGATCGTTTTCCCTGCAAAGTCTTGCATAAATTTCTATTGAGAAGCAATTAATAATTCTCGCACTGCACTTCAAAAAATGCTTGCGGATGCAAACATGCCGGACATTTTTCCGGTGCACTTTTTCCTTCATGCAGATATCCGCAATTACGGCATTTCCAGACGATCACATCGCCACTCTTAAACACATGCCCTGCATCCAACTTCTGATATAATTTGCGATACCGTGCTTCGTGCGCTTTTTCCACCAGTGCAATATTTTCAAATGCAAGTGCTACATCCACAAAACCTTCTTCACGCGCCACACGTGCAAATTCCGGATATAACTCTGTCCACTCTTCTTTTTCACCGTCTGCTGCCGCTTTGAGATTTTCCAACGTCGAACCGATCTTCCCTGCCGGATATGTCGCAGTAATTTCTACCATGCGTCCCTCGAGAAATTTGAAAAATCGTTTCGCATGCTCTTTTTCATTGAGTGCCGTCTCGGCAAAAAGCGCGGAGATCTGCTCCAATCCCTCCTTTTTTGCAGCAGATGAAAAATAATCATACCGCATACGCGCTTGCGACTCACCGGCAAATGCCTTTAAGAGATTTTGTTCTGTTTTTGTGCCTTGTAATTGTGCCATATAAAAACTTAAAATAATTATCGTCTTTTTTTATCCTCTTATGATCGTTACAAAAGATGGGGGCGTATTTCACCCAACGGCCCCCATCTTGTGTCACGACACAAAAAGATCACCGTTTCAATACCCCCTCTTATACTCTTATTGTATAGAAAAAAAGAAATCACTGCAACAATACTATCATTGTTCATTTATCAGCGATGATTTATATTTTTCCGGATGAAATGATTGACCGCGCACAATTGTGCACGCCATTTTTTCGCGTTCAATAAAATCATACAATTCATTCACAAACGCCTCCTGATCATATCCGAGAAGAATGACATCCGGCGTATGATCGCGGATAACTTGAAGTTTATCGTCTCCTTCATATCCAAAGATCACATCGTCGATCTCATCCACGCGCAACATCGCCGCGATACGCTCACACTCATCACATACGGGCATCTTTCCCTTAACGGCATGCACTGTCTTATCCCGCGCGACAACAGCCATTACATGATCACCATGCTCTGATGCCTGACGAAAGAAATCCCGATGTCCTTCATGAATGCCGTCAAATGTTCCAAAAATCATGACTTTGCGCATATATTTTTGTGTTACGTATTATTTGTACGATTTATTCATCTTGTGCTCGTGGCTTCATAAGAGGAAATAACGTCACCTCACGCAAGGTTTTGTCCTCCAAGAATGCAAAGAGTCGTTCACCGGCACCAAACCCGCATGTGGGCGGCATGCCATATTCCAGCATCTCCACAAAATCCCAGTCCGGCATCATCGCCTCTTCATCGCCTGCCTCGATCAATTTCTTTTGCTCTTCAAAGCGCGCACGCTGATCGATCGGATCATTGAGCTCACTGTACCCATTACCCACCTCAGCACCGCCAATGATCACTTGAAATTTTTCTGTTTGTTCCGGTTTATCTTTTTTCCTTTTGGCAAGCGGTGCCATCGCTACCGGATGATTGACGAGGAATGCCGGACCGGAAATTTTTTGACGGCAATATTTCCACAGCGAATCCGTCAAACGTTCTCTATTTTCACCCTCATATTTTACATGCAATGCGTCAAGTTTCTCTCTCAAATCACCCTCAGATGCTGTAATCACATTCACACCAGTTTGCCGCAAAACCTCATCCACATAATCGATCTTTACCCATTCATCCGCCAGATCAAACGTGAGTCCGCGTGTGGTAAATTTGGTGCGTCCATACACCTCCTGTGCGATCGTACGATACATTTCCTGCACAAGCGCCATGCCATCATCATAATTCGCATACGCCCAATAAAATTCCATATTGGTAAACTCCTGCAAATGATTGGGACTGGACCCCTCATTACGGAATGCGCGCCCGATCTCAAACGTTTTTTCAAAACCACCCGCCATAAGTCGTTTCTGCCACAACTCACCAATACTAATGCGCATATATACTGGCAGATCAAAATCATTATGATGCGTCGCAAATGGCCGCGCTTCTGCACCGCCAGTTGTCACTTCAATGTATGGTGTTTCCACTTCGATAAATCCTTTGGCCTCCATGAATGAGCGCATCACGCGCCAAAACTTCGCACGACGCATGAACAATGCGCGCAATTCTGCACTAAGTACAAGATCGATATACCGTTTACGAAATCGTTCATCCTCATCCTTCAGTCCGAAATGTTCTGCCGGTATGGAGCGCAATGCCTTGGCAAGCATTTGCCACTGTTGTACCATAATTGTCTGCTGTCCGGCTTGTGTCGTAAAAACAGATCCTGTCACACTCACAAAATCACTCGCGTCAATCAACTTGACAAATGCTTTGTATGACTCACCCACCTCTTTTTTAGATATGGCCACTTGCATACGTCCGCTCATATCCTCAATATCGGCAAAAGACAAATTTCCATGTGTGCGCTTGGATCGCAGACGCCCGCATACCGTGACGGTTTGCGCACCTTTTTCCAACGCAGAAAAATCATCCAAAACCGCGCCGACCATATGCGTCCGATGTGCTTGTGCGGGATATGGTTCAATGTCCTGTTCTTTTAATTTTTGCAATTTTTCAATGCGCTCTTCATATTCTGTCAGTGCTTCAGATTTTTTCTCGTCCATAAGATTCGTTATATTCTACTCATTATCTCTTCTACCACTGTAACGCAAATACACAAAAAAATCAAAGCCTCAAAAGAAAAAACAAAACACCACTCAGGTGATCCCGCGTGGTGTTTTTGCTTTAATTTTTTTGATCAGTTTATGGAAGTAATTTCATACTGCATCACACCGCTCGGTGTATTTACATCAATCGTATCACCCGCACGTGCACCGATAAGAGCTTTGCCAATTGGCGATTCATTGGAAATTTTTCGCTGTACAGGGTCAGCCTCATTTGATCCAACGATCTCAAATGTCATCTCTTGATGGTTTTTTGTCCGTACACCAACTTTTGAACCAATCTGCGCCGAATCATCACTCGCATCATGCTCCACGACACGCGAGTCTTTGATCATGCCTTCCAACTGCGCAATACGCGCTTCATTTTCCGTTTGACGTTCTTTTGCAGCAGAATATTCCGCATTTTCTGAAAGATCACCCTGCTCCTTTGCCTCTTTGATCGCAGCCGCAATCTCTTGGCGCACAACAGTTGTGCGTTCATCAAATTCCTTCTGCAATTTTTCCAAGCCTTCTTTTGTAACTAAACGTGCCATAGCATTTTCTTTTTTACCAATTAAAAACACACGTTATTCCCGTATGCTTCTTTTCAAACATGATTACACTATAGCAAATACGCCACCTCTGTCAAATACAAAAGCAACTAACCCTATAGCTGGTTGCCTTTGTCCCAGTAAATAATTTTCACTACAAACGAGCACCTTCGTCAATGGTCATTTTTTTCTTAAGAGAACGACCACCGCGCCGTTTGAGATCGCGCACTTTTTCCGTATCACGACGGATTTGTACTTTAATTTCATCTTCAATGATATCAACACATGCCTGCACACTCTGACTCTTTTCTTCTGCTCGATACTCATTACCGTCAGTCGCACGAACAACAGCGTTCATAAAGAAATCACCATCTTTTCTTTGGCTTATTTCTATATATGCATCACGCACCTCCGTCAACTTGCCAATCGAACTGATTTTGTCTTCCACATACGTTCGTGACGCCTCTCCAAGAGGATCGATGTTCTTATAATAATACTCGATATTCATAATCATTTTTATTAACTATTTACCTACTCATTAATACATACGTGATACTACTGCACAGTCTTTCAGATCAAAAACCGGCAAGCACGACCTCCTCCTTCAAGTTTACATCAAATTCATCTCGCACGCGAGTTTTGGCGACTGCTGATAATTGCATGGCTTGTTCAGCTGTACCATTGCCCATATTGATGAAGTAATTTGCATGCTGATTACCTGCCTGAATATCGCCAATACGCTTTTGAAATATACCACACGATTGCAACAGCCATCCTGCGGGCACGCGTCCGTTATGAACTTTTTGTCCTGTGTCCTGTTCAAACAATTGCTGGACATGCTCCGACACCTCCGGATTGATAAACCACGATCCCGCACTTTTGATGTCTTGGATCTGTTTGGTGTTTCTTTTTGATATGACATCATGCATCGCCGCATCAATCTCTTTTTTGTTCCCTCGAGAAAAGTTACATATCACACTAACGATAATGAATGATGGATTTTTTTTAAAAAAACTTTTGCGATACCCAAACTCACACATCTCTTTGGTAAAGACTTTTGTTTCTCCCGTTGTAATATCCAATGCATACACTTCTTTGACGATATCTTTCATTTCTGTGCCAAACGCACCCGCATTGCCACGCACAGCACCACCGACTGACCCGGGAATACCTGTGAGATTTTCCCCGCCGGTATATTCTTTTTCTGCTGCAAACATCAGTAGCGTCATCAAATTTGTCCCTGCGCCACACATGAGATCTCCACCATTATCCGTCATACTGTTATTTTTGATCCTGATCACCAATCCATTGAAACCACTGTCCGCAAATAGTACATTGCTCCCACCGGAAAAAACAAAATATTCCAAATCTTTTTCCTTGGCAAAAGCAATTGCTTCTTTGATTTCTTCGATACTGGACACCTCCACAAAATATCGTGCCTTGCCGCCAATGTCAAATGTCGTGAATGGTGCCAATGCTATATTTTCTTGCATGTTGATCATCATGTTGCATTTAAAACTTATGCTCCTGTAATTATATCGCTTTGACTTTTATAGACTTCATTTACCAGTCCGTAGCTTTAGCGAAGGATGGCTTTATAACTCATTATACACCTTCCAAATATCTCCCGCTCCCATTGTAATAAACACATCACCATCAGACAAATATTTTTTCATCCATGCACCCAACTCCACGATCGTTGGCAGATGTTGTGCTTTGCTCGGAGAGAGATCATTGATTGCTTCCACAACACGCATTGCGTTGATATTTCCTTTCTTTTCTCGTGCACTGCCATAAATATCCAACACGACCACTTGATCCGCAAAAGCAAGCGCCGCAGCAAAATCCGACAGCAATGCTTCCGTACGCGTAAATGTATGCGGGTGAAATGCCACAATGATCTTTTTGCCGGGGAAAACTTCTCGCGTGCCACGCAATGTTTCTACGATTTCCTTTGGATGATGCGCGTAATCATCGACCAAGATTGCCCCATTATATTCGCCTCTGCGCTCAAAGCGCCGTGCCGTACCTGCAAATTGCGCAACGCCCTCCGCAGTTCTATACGCATCGCCTGTCAAAAGAAATGCCAGCAACCATGCAGCAGTCGCATTTGCGGCATTATGCGCACCATACAATTGTGTCATGATCTCGTATTCTTTTTCCTCAAAAAGCACCGTGATCTTTTGTCCATGTGCATCGATACTACGCCGCATGATCACACAATCATTTTTTACGTCTTCTCCATAAAAAACAACACGGCAATCTGCATGCGCCGCCACTGCACACACATCACCCTGATCACCACACGCTACCAAAATTCCATCCTGCGGAATGCGCGCAACAAACACGCCAAATACATCACGATATGACTCCACGTCCGCAAAAAAATCAGGATGGTCATAATCCACACTTGTAAGGATCACATCATGTGGCTGATACAACGCAAGCTTATTTTGATATTCATCCGCTTCAATGATCAAAATGTCATCCCCAGTTACATACGCACCGCCATTCCACGCGGAAATTTGCGACCCTACAATAACTGTCGGCTTGACATCGGTCGCGATCATCGCAAAAGCTGTCAGCGCGGTCGTGGTCGTTTTACCGTGTGTGCCACACACCGCAATTGTCGACATCTCCGCCGTAAGAGCGCCAACTGCTTCCGGATACGAATAAATTGTAATCCCCTTTTCTTTTGCAGCAATAATTTCCACATTATCAGTGCCATTTAGCGCTGTCGTATATACGACAAAATCAATGTGATCAGTAAGATGTGCTACATCAAAAGTATCGTACACAACAATACCATTTTGCACGAGCATTTCATGATAAAAACCATCACCCGTATCCACGCCACTCACATCGTATCCTTTTTTTGCATACACTACAGCGAGAGCCGATGTGCCAGCGCCACCAATTCCAACGATATACACTTTTTTCATAAATTCCTTTTTTACAATTTCAGCCACATCCATCTTATTTTTCTTCGATCATTTTGAGAATGCCGGCAGCAATCTTGGCCGCAGCATCCGGATGATAAAACGCTTTGACATTTTCTTGCAACTTCACGCGCAACTCTTTGCTGTATAAAAGCTCCGTGATCTTTTCCATCAAGATATTACTACCCAAATTTGATTCTTCCAAAACCAACGCCCCGCCAATCCTCGCAACTTCAAACGCATTCATGTGTTGATGATTGTTTGCGCTACCGGCAAGAGGCACAAGAATTGACACTTTCTGATTTGCGGCAATTTCTGTAATGGAATTTGCTCCAGCACGTGATACCACAATGTCAGAAACAGCATAGGCATCCGCCATCTCCTCACGACTAAAGAATGGCGCCGCAAAATATTGATGACGTTCGGATTTAAAGCCATATTCAGCAGCACGATGTAAAACATCCTCATAATTTTCTTTTCCTGTGACATGAAGCACTTGGACAATTTTTGACAATTCCGGCAAAATCCGCAAAATCGCTTCATTGATCACTTGTGCACCTTGACTCCCTCCAAAAACAAAAAGTACGGGACGCGATTCACCAAAGCCCCACCGTTGATATCCGCGAGCACGATCCCCTTGTAGCATCGTTGTGCGAATTGGGTTGCCGGTTAATACTGTTTTCTCTGCGAGAAAATACCGCTTACTCGCCACATAAGACACTGCTACATAATATGACAGCTTCCCACCGACGCGATTTGCCCACCCGGGAACTGCATCAGAATCATGCGTCAATACGCGAATACGATAGATACGCGCTGCGATCACTACAGGAATTGCCGCATAGCCTCCTTTTGAAAAAACAGCATCCGGCATAAAAATAAGGAGATGCCACAATGATTGCACGATACCAAAAGGTATACGAAAAAAATCAAAAAAATATTCTATGGAAAAATATCTGCGCATTTTTCCTGTAGAGATGTTTTTTGTCTTAATACCAACAGCTGCCATGGATTGTTCCGCGAGATCCCCCATCTGTGACTTCGTGCCAATATAGAGAAATTCTACATCTTGACACTGGCGACGAATTTCTTCCGTTACTGCAATCAAAGGAAAAATGTGTCCCCCCGTACCGCCACCTGTCAACACGATCCTCTTTTTATCGTTCATGTGATAATCTTTATTGTTTATATAATACTACATACAACCATTATACCGCATAGCGCAGATCATTCAAATTTTTTCTTTTGATTGCTTGGAAATATTGAGCAAAATCCCCACAGCCGCCAACGAAAAAATAATTGATGTGCCTCCATAACTGATAAAAGGCATCGGGATGCCCGTGAGTGGCATGAGCGATGTGATCGCAGCGATGTTAATGATCGCTTGACCGGTGATCCACACAGTTATACCCCCTGCAACAAGCTTGCCAAATACGTCCGGCGCATTAGCAGCAATTTTCATCCCACGCCACGCAAATAGGAAAAAAAAGATCAAAACGATCAGTGCGCCGATGAGACCGAGTTCTTCGGAAATGATCGCAAAGATCGAATCTCCGACCGGTTCCGGAAGATATAATCCTTTTTGTTTGCTATGTCCCAAACCAACGCCAAGCCATCCTCCGCTACCAATTGCGATCAGTGCTTGTTGGATCTGATAACCTGTCCCCTGTGGGTCAGCCTCCGGATTGATAAATGACATAAAACGTGCCATGCGATATGGCGCGGCAATGATCAAGATAATGATCCCGGCCACTCCCAGCCCGATCACGCCAAAAATATGTTTTGATCTTGCACCCGCAAGATAAAAAACCGCAAGGGCAATAAACACCAAAATACTCGTCGTTCCCACATTTGGCTGCATCAAAACTAAAACGCATGGCAAACCGATAATTCCCAGAAATGGGATGAGACCCGTATAAAAGTCTTCAATCACTTTTGCACCTTTGCCACTGCACCACGCCGCAATATAGAGGATCAATGCCAACTTCATCATTTCAGATGGTTGAAAAGATGGGATAGGACCAAGATTGAGCCAACGGCTTGCACCATATGCCGTAATGCCGAATTCGGGCACCAAAATAAGCACAAGAAGAGTAATCGCGGAAAGATAGATCACATGCGCCCATTTACGAAAAAAATGATAATCGATACGACTAAAAACAACCAGTAAGACCAAACCCAACACTACGCCGATCAGTTGTCTTTTGAAAAAAAAATATGGATCACCAAACCGCACATCCGCATAGACGATGCCCGCCGATGCCACCATAAGGACACCAAAAACCGTCAAAATGCCCACAATGCCAAAAAGCATGCGATCAGATGCACCGGAAAAGTGCAATGTCTCTCGAGAAATTTTATTTTTATTTTGTTTTTTCGAGTGTACTACTCTACTTTTTTTCTTAAACATTATCTGTTTTTTTACTGTGTTCACTTCGCCACTTTTCGATCAATTGATGATTGCCGGAAAGCAATACATCCGGCACATGCCACCCATTGAAATCTTCCGGTTTAGTGTATTGCGGATGTTCACAATATCCTTCTGTGGCGTGTGATTCATGTATAATACTTTCCGCATTACCCAAGACGCCCGGAAGCAAGCGTACGATGCTATCCGCAATAACCATTGCTCCCAACTCACCACCGGTAAGTACATAATCCCCGATTGACAACTCCTCATCTGCAATATGTTCCGCAACACGCTCGTCCACACCTTCATACCGACCGCAGATAAAAATTACGTGTTTATAATTTTTCAATCGCTGTGCGTCAGATTGTGTAAATCGTTTACCTTTTGCAGAGAGTAAAATGATTCGTCGATCTCTCTGTATATCACTGTTTTCCACAACCTGCACAACTGCACGATGAATCGGTGCAACTTGCATCACCATACCCGCACCGCCACCATACGGCGTATCATCCACACGATGATGTTTATCCTCTGCAAAATCACGAATATCCGTATAACCGAAAGACGCCACACCTGCATCACATGCGCGTTTCATGATCGACCCTTCCATATATGGACGGACCAATTCCGGAAAAATTGTCAGAAAATCGATCTTTATCATATGTGTAGCTCTTATTGTACCCTTTTTTTGAGTATTTTAAAAGTAGAACATTATATATTATGGGAAAAATTATCGCAAATCAAAAACCATCCGCCTTGGGCGGATGGTTTTCGTGCATGCGATATTCACCGAGAAAGACTATTTTACACTTACTGTTGCGCCAGCTTCTTCAAGCTTTGCTTTTACTTTTTCAGCCTCTTCTTTTGATACACCCTCTTTGATCACTTTTGGTGCAGCATCTACCATGTCTTTTGCTTCTTTTAAACCAAGACCTGTGATCTCACGCACTGCTTTGATCACATTGATCTTTGATGCACCAACTGCTGCCAATTCTACATCAAATGCTGTTTTCTCTTCCGCAGCAGCTTCACCGCCAGCTACCGGCATAGCCATCGCTACCGGAGCAGCAGCAGACACGCCAAATTTCTCTTCGAGAACTTTGATCAACTCCGCAAGATCGAGAACACTCATCTCTTCGATCTCTTTGACGATCTTTTCAAACTTCTTTGGCACTACTACTTCTTTTTCTTCTGCCTTTTTTTCCTCTGTCATAGGATTATTGGTTAAACTTATTAATTAATTTATAAATAAATTACATGGAAAATATTATGATTCTTTGCTGTCTTTGATCGCTGAAAGTGCTTGTACGAATGTACGCGGCACACCAGCCAACACATTGACGAAACCACTGATCGGCGCCTGCAATTGTCCGAGGAGTCGCGCACGGAGTTCGTCGCGTGACGGCAATTTTGCCAATACATTCACTTCATCCACGCTCATCAATTTCTCTCCAAGCACACCGCCAACGATTTTGATGTTCTCATTTTTCTTTGCTGTGTCAAAAATGATCTTTGCGCTTGTCACCTCATCCGGAGATACACTCACTGCGATCTGTCCTTCAAATGATTTTGGATCGATCTCAATGTTGTTATTTTTGAGTGCGATCGCCAATAGTTTTTTCTTGATGATCTGAAATGTCGATCCCGCCTGACGAAGATCTCTCTTGAGCGTCACCATATCATTTGCGTTTAGGCCTTTGAAATCAGCCAAGACACATGCGGGGGACGATTTGAGTTCTTTTGTCAACTTTGCGACAATCACCTCTTTTTGTTGTCGTGTGAGCATATATTTCTTTGCGTTAACCCATTTATGCAATTAAAAAATCCTGCGGTCAAACTTCGCAGAACTCATTAATAGACGTAATTACCTACATCATCAATGTTCCTCACAAGGACTTATGTCCTGCCTTGCTTCTGCGGAGCATTTGTGCGTATTCATTTTTTCAAAACTCCCCTATCGTATCGCAATATGCAACAACTGTCAACTCATTTACGCTACTGGAGTTGCTTCTGGTGTTTTTTCTGTCTTTTCCACACTCTCCGCCTCTTTTGTCTTTTCTTCCACGACTTCAGCAACCGCTTCCGGCTCCGGCGTTGGTTTTGCAGGGACTTTTACAACACGTTTTGCGCCTTTGATCACGCCATTTCTGACCAAAAGATTGTACACGCTATCAGATGGCTGTGCACCATTTGCCAAAAATTGCTTGATCTTTTCCTCTTTCAAAACTGTTTGCTTGAGATGAGGATCATGGCTTCCCACGACTGCGATGTGTTTTCCTTTCGGTGACTTCGTTTTTTCCTGTACCACGATGCGATATTGCGCGTGATTGTGTCTTCCGACACGACTGTACCGTATTACCAACATAATTTCACTTATTATTATAGACTAATCAAACAACCGCATGAGCATGTACTCTCATGAGTAGTAAAGCATGTACTGTATAGCATAACCAATATCTCATTTTTTGTCAATATTCCACGATTATTCATCACACAGCGCAAAGCGGACATTTGCATCAACAGTTTCTCTATCTTTCCGGTCATGATAAATTAGAGCGTGTTTCCAGATTTCAATTTTTATTATTCACATTTTCCTGATATAATAGAAAAATAAAATATCAAAATAAAAATATGAAAGATCAGAAAGTTTCCACAATACTCGGCACGACAATTCTTATCATCATTGCTGCAACAGTTGCAGGATTTACATTTCTGTGTGTAAAAAATACTTCGATCAAAACGAATATCGCGCCGACTGTTGTTCAACCGCGATTAAGTCAAAAAAAAGGAGTTCTTGACGATGTAAATAAAAATATTACAAAAGAAGATTTGCTCATAGCAAGTGATTGGAAAATGGTTTCTCATAAAAACTTCTGGAATAATCCCGATCTTTTTTCACATTCAAATTATTTTTTTCCACAGATTGTCTTTTATTATCCTGAAAACTGGTACTTTCAGTGTTGCAATGATATGAATTACGCCTCAGTGCATAATATTTTTTCCTCCCAAGATCAAAAAACATCAAAACCATATATTAGGATTACAAATTATAGCCTATTAGGCTGTCCATCTACAAAAAAACAATGTTCATTGGACGAAAAAATTACACTATCCGCAAATGAAAAGTTTCTACAGTTAATTTCAGAAATTCCTCAAAAATATAATCTTCCATCTGTGCATCTTTCGAACATTGATGCTGATGCCTTTATGTATCAAAAATTAGAAAAAGATGGTAATTTTTCCAAAGGATGTTTTGTCAAATTACGCGATGGTGTTATCGGAGTGGATTTTGTGCATGATGATTTATTTGTTGGAGATTTTATTGAAAAATTCTTATCTACTATTTCATACGAAATAAAATAGAAATTTTAGCATTAAAGAAAAAAGACGAAATTCTATTACAGAATTTCGTCTTTATAATTGTACAATCAACGCTCAATAATTTGCGGACTAAAACTATGTAGATTTCCAGATGTATTTTTTCCAGAGTAAACAACAAAGTGCAAATGATTGTTGTCTGTCCCAGTGTTGGAAATATATCCGATTATTGTGCTTGTAGACACAGTATTTCCTATAGCAACTTGAATATTGGTTAAATGGAGATACCCACTCCACCATTTACTACCATTATATTCATGCTCAATAAGAACTTGACCATAATTTCCTCCTGCGTTTATGGCACCAGCATATGTTTGAGTGACAATACCTGAAGTGGTTGCATAGACCGGTTGGGCATTATCATAATCATAGCTTGGAAAATTCAAATTAATATCCCATGCCCATGTGTCATCAGAACTTCCTATTCCACCCGTAGCTGTATGTGCCCCTGTACCATGTTGATTAAAACACCATTTATCAGTAGGGCAATCATCTTGATTATTGACGATTCCCAATTCTCCAATGACAGGAGATAAAATTTTAGACGGAGGAGTACCTCGCACCACCCACAAACGCGTAATATAGCTTGCGTTTTTTGGCGTGTAATTCTTTTCTCCCCACCACAGTGACGCGTGCCACGCATAGCCGGAATTCACTTCCAGCGTGGTGGATGTCCAGTGATGTGCATTGGAAACGTTTGTGAATGGATGTCCGACCGGCAATGCCGGAGCGATTCGACCCATGTCCATCAAACTTTTCAGTTCATTGATATTTGGCATGCGCCAATCCGTATGACCAAAATTTGGATTTGTGCCGGCATTCATGCCGTTGACATAACTGACAGCATTGAGCCATGTGATGTCATAGGTGAGTTGTGAGTTTTTGGTCCACATGAGACCGGTGAGATTGTCTGTGACCGTGCTATCCCCATTATCAGTAAATCTATAGCTATCCCAGCCGACACCTTTTTGGAGGTTGCCATCATCACCCGTGGCATAGGATGTCTTTTGCCATGTTTTTGACAGTTTAGCCGGTCCGGTACTTTCCCCGCACACAGGCCACAGATTAAAAGGGCTTGTTTTCCCGGTAACTGCGGTACTTCCGCGATCAAATTCCACCACACTTGCTGCCGTTGTCTGATTTGCGATAGACGTTGATGTGAAATAGTAATAGTAGGGATAGGTTGTCTGCAGATTCGTGAATGGATGATTTTGTGCAAGAGCTGGAGCTGTGCGTCCATGATCAACAAGACTGAGAAGTTCATTCATGTTTGGCATGCGCCAATCAGTGCGTCCCGCATAGCTTGTGGCATTCATATTTGCAATGTAACTGAGCATTTGCTGCCACGTTCTGCGATTGCCGGTCAGATTTGCATTTTTGGTCCATATGAGACCGGTGAGATTGTCTGTTACGGTGAGATTGTCGTTGTTGAGAGTGAATCGTGGTTCGGGTAGCGGTATACCTCCGGGACCATCATCACTTTGTCCTGTTTTTGGAAGAGAAATGATCTCTGCTGTTGCATTGCTTGTAAAACATAGTAGAAAAATGATCAGTGTAAGACATTTCCATCGCATGCGTTACCTCTTTGGTTTGTGGTTTTTTGGTTACAATATTGTGAATGATGTTAAGCCTTCGGTTTCTTTGTGTGTTCCCTCCTTTATGTGATTTTTGGTTGTGAAAGAACGGCATCAACTGTTTCCTGTCACATTGATGTTATAAAATGTAATTTTTTATTTTGCTTTTCTTTTCAATTACTTACCGCGTAATACATAGAGCGGGAAAATGATCACTGCACGAATAATCCTCTTGATGCGCCGGGGTTGTTGTGCAAAACGAAAGAGCCATTCACAGCCGCATCGGCGCATCCAGTGCGGTGCACGTTTGACCTTGCCGGTTGCAAAGTCAAATGCCCCGCCGACACCGATCCCTACTCTACATGCGTTGCGATCTTTGAGCATATGGATGAACATCTCTTGATACGGTGCACCAAAGTTACACAAGACGATATCGGCAGATGTCTCCGGATCGATATGCGGTGCATGCGGATCCATATTTGCGCCGATAACCCTAATATGCGGATACCGCAATCGGATCACATTGTGCATATCCTGCCACTGTGTCAAGCCAAATGCATTGGTCGCGAGAAAAACCGACAGTCTCCCGCGATCTGCATGATCAAGTAACTGCCACATCAATTCCACACCCGTCATACGGCATTGCACACGCTTTCCGCGCCAGAAAAAAGCACACGACACACCGAAGCCATCGACCACTTGCAGATCTGCTGAATTGAGTACGGCACGAAAATCCTTATCGTGCCGCGCAGTATAGAGAAACTCCGGATTGATGGTGACAACTTGTCGTGCTATATTTTCTTGCAAAAATCGCGAAATCGCTTTCTCGATCTCTACGCAAGACACATTGGTTACATCTACTCCACAAATACGAACACTTTGATTATTTGTCATAATGAGACCTATTGGAGATTTTTATCGCAAATCAAAGACACATACCGGCTCAAATTGCCATGTGTCATCAACATGAGTGCTTTCAAAAAGTGTAAGTGCACTGACATCCATCTCAAAAGGTAACGGCATTTCCATCGGCGGATATTCCGTGAGTTCCTGCCACTTCTGCGCGCGCATACTGCCCAATGCAATGACTGGCCGAAATGAGACATTTTTTCCGAGTGGTAAATGCAATGCTTTCCCAATTGCGTAATATAACTCCTTTAGCATCTCACTGTCCTCCCCAATAACTTGTACACGCTGTGCGTCACGAGGATCGGTTTTGTTGATGTCTTTGCTTCGCGCTACAACCTTTGTAAAAGAAAGCGAAAAAGAGGGTGTTTTTGCACTTAACTCCAAAAGAGCGTTTTCAATCTGCAAGAAATCACTGTCACTCACCCAACCAATTGTGATGAGACCAACATGAAAACTGTCTTCTTTGTGCCACTTGATCGGCAGTTCCTGCCACGGACGTATCGCACGCGAAATTGCCCTCTTAAAATGTGTATCGAGATCGATCCCGATGAATAATTTCTGTTGCATATATATTGATAAATAGATTAATCATGTCCCTACAAGTATAACATCGTTTATGATGATACCAAAACGGTGTTTTTTGCAGGTTACTTTTATAGTATTATCATATCACGCAAAAGATAACAAAAAGCGAACACCGGGATTAACTAAATGTTAACTCACCAAATATGCTACAATACCCCCATGGATACGTCAGACAAAAAATACCTCATTTCTGTTGCTCCGCTTACACGCATTGCCCTTTCACGCGATCAGTCGTTCTTTTATATGTGGCATGAGATGTTATCCACTGGAACGCTTGTGTCAATTTCAATAGGTCGGCGCACGATCGAAGGTATTGTGACAGATAGCGCACCGGATTTCCCGCGCGAAAGTCAATTTCAGATCAAACGAGTCACGAAGATCATTGAGAAGGATTTTCTCACGAAAGAACAACTGGAGTTGGCACAGTATATTTCAGAATACTATTATGCCCCTCTCGGACTCGTACTCAAACACTTTGTCCCCCAACGCACGATGATGCGTGGCACACCAGTCACTCTTCGTATTAAAAAACACACGATCGAAACAAATGTGGCGCAAGAAGATATCATTGCACAATTATTCACTACGCATAAGACATCTAGATCCTTTTTTCTCCACGCCCCAGTTGTCCATGACAAGATGACGATCCTTCTCGGATTGCTTCAAAAGATCCACGCCGAGAGTACATCTCAAACTTTATACATTCTCCCGGAACTGATGCAGACACCCTATATTTCAGAATTCTTTCATCAATTTTTTCCTGCAGATGAGGTCGCGATCCTCCACAGCAAAATTCCACGCGGACAATATTATCACAAGTGGCGAGCGATCCGTACAGGCAAAGTACGCGTCATCATTGGCACACGCAGTGCGCTTTTCGCACCGTTTACCAAACTGGCGACAGTGATCATCGACGAAGCACATGATCCGTCGCACAAACAATGGGACCATTATCCCCTTTATGACGCACGCACGGTGTCCTATACGCTTGCCACATTACATAATGCCACGCACATCCTCACATCCGCTGCCCCGCGTGCGGTGGATTATGTGCACAAACTCACCAAAGACGCGTCCCTCACATTTGTCCAATCCCCCGCGCACGCCCATGCAAAAATTGAGATCGTTGATATGAAAAAGGAACGCTGGGACAAAAACCGCTCACCTCTTTCACGCACGCTGACATATCAGATCAAGACTGCTTTGCAAAAAAACAAACAAGTTTTACTTTTTGTCAATCGTCAAGGGGAAAGTGCTTTTTCGCTCTGTACCAAATGTCGCACGGTTGTGTTGTGTCCCACATGCGATCGCGCACTCATTCATCACTCATCCAAAAAGTACATGTGTATTCATTGCTCTTTCACCATGCCATCCAGCGCAAAATGCACTGCGTGTAAAGCACCTGTTGAACATATCGGCATCGGCACACAGCGCATCGCCAAAGAATTACACAAAGCCCTCCCCAAAGCGCGCATCGCAGTAGTGGATTCCTCGACAATGAAAAAGACAGGTGCGCATAAAAAGATCTACGATGATTTCCGTGACAAGAAGATCGATGTCGTGATCGGTACACAGATGATCACAAAAGGCTGGCACGGCGACAATGTGACACTGGTCGGTATCATTGATATGGACGACCTCCTGAGCCTTCCATCATACGATGGCAACGAAAAAGCGTTTTCCTATATCATGCAACTCACCGCACGCACACATCACGGCACCGTACTTGTGCAAACATTTCAACCGGAGAATCCTGCCCTGCGCTATGCAGGCACATATGACTTTGACGGGTTTTATCGTGAAGAGTTGGATCTGCGCAAAGTACTTTCCTATCCGCCATATACACAACTCATCAAACTGACGTGCAAAGGAGATACAAAAGAAAAAGTGCATGCACTTGTCAAAGAAAAATATGCCACACTCTGTGATGTGTGCAAAAGTGATCCAAAAATTCGCGTCTCAGAACCGCATGATCCCCTCGTGAATAAAGTACGCACAAAATACTATCGCCAAATCGTTGTACGTTGTGCACACAAAAAGATTCCGCAAGCATTACACTATATATTACGCGACTGTGACCTCGCATGGTCGATTGATATGGATCCGATTTCTATCGTATAAAAAGATTCCGGATCACGTCCGGAATGACAAATAAAAAGAATAATATCAAATCAACCCCTTCTCTCACCATAGCGGGGAGAAAGCGACCAGTCAAAGATCTTATTTCCCTGCCAGTTGTCCGCATGCGCCACTGATATCATCGCCGACACTCTTGCGGATCGTGCACGGGATATGCGCTTTTTGCATGATCGATTGAAATTTTTTGACCGTTTCTCGTTCTGACGGTGAGAAGTTTTCTCCGATCGCGTTGTAACGGATCAGATTGATATGAAGAAGTTGCATATGTCCGATCGATGCAACGTATTGCGCAAGCAAGCGTGCATCTTCCGGCGTATCATTGATCCCTTTTAACATAATATATTCGATGAAAATTTTGCGTTTGTTTTTGGATAGATAATATTGCAATGCGTGACGCAATTGTGAGAGATCGTATCCATTGTTCACCGGCATGTATTTTGTACGTTTTGCATCAGATACGAAATGCAAGGAAATCGCCAGATTGATCTGTGGACACGTATCTGCAAAATCCATGATCCCCGACACAATGCCCGATGTGGAGATAGAGAGCCCGCGATTGGCAAATCCAAAGAGGTCCTTATCCGTCAATATGTCAATGCTCTCTTTGACATTCTTCCAATTCATAAACGGTTCTCCCATGCCCATGTAGACGATATTGGCAAATGTGTCGATGATATTATGTTGCTTCAGATATTGACGCCACAAAAGCACCTGACTTGTGATCTCATCCGTTGTAAGATTGCGTACCAAACCCAATTTTCCCGTTGCACAAAAAGCGCACCCCATCGCACAGCCAACTTGCGATGAAATGCACGCTGACCACATTTGTGGTTTGGGAGAAATCAAAACGGTCTCGATCATGTGCTTACCCTCTGTCAGTTGTAACAGCGCTTTGATCGCGCGACCGTCTTGCGAGGCGTGTATTTTGACCACAGTAAACGGCAAAATCGGCACATTGCGTAATAATTCTTCTTGCAATGCTCGTGGAATTGTCGTGATCTCCGCGTATGTTGCACAACCGTCTTGCACAATGCCCTTGATGATCTGCTTGCGGCGAAAATCCGGATGCTTATGTTCTGAGAGATATGTCGATAACTGTGTGATATTCATATAATGTCTTATTTTTACGTGGCTACTTAGTAACTGTCTAATATCTCATGTCGAGTTGAAATGCCAAAATTTCGAGCGAAAAAAACGGAAGTTGAGGGAGAGCTATCGGGTGATAACCCGACGAAACTTACGTTTTTTGTAGCCGAAATTTTGGCATTTCAGCCGACAAGCCATTTTTTGGTGTTGAGATGTTAGGCAGTTACTTAGCATCACATACTACCGTTTGACCGGTATTTTTCATGCAAACAGTATGCTCACGAAAAGTCAGTGTATCATGTTCTTTGTCAAAAGTCACGCCTACCATGAGACCTTTTTGTGTCTCTGGACGGAAATATTGATCAAACACAAAATTGCCCAATGAATAATAGATCTGCTTGCCGTTATATTCCTCTGCATCTTGTACGACGTGCGGATGCGATCCGATGATCACATCACTACCGGCGTCGATCAGCGCATGTGCAAGTTCTCTTTCCACACTACGCGATTGTGTTGCATATTCTACACCCCAATGTGTATAGACCACCACAAAATCACTTTCATTTTTTACAGCGGCCAGGTCGGCAAATACATGTTCGCGCGCATCCGGTACAAATGCGTTATAATTCACCACGCCGATCGCCATACCGCCAATATGGAGAACATCAAACCGTTTTTCTTCCGGCGATCCCGTATCACCGACATACGTGATACCTTTTTCTTCCAAGAATTTTTTGGTACTCCGGATCCCCTCGTTACCAAAATTGTTCATGTGATTGTTGCCGAGGTTGACTGCACACACATGTGTATTTTTGAGTACATCGACTACCTGCGGATCAAATGTAAATTGATAATTTTGTGCGGAGCCAAATGCCGATCCTTCCGACACCGATGCATTTTCTGTCACCGGTCCTTCGAGATTGGCAAACACACAATCACTGCCGCGCATTACATCTTTTGTCCCTGCCAAAATATTCTCATAACCATTTTGACGCGCTTTCTGCCGGATGTGGCGATCAAAATTCATATCACCTGCAAAGAGAATTGTGACGGGACGCACTTCTTGAGTCGCATTGTTTTCATCTTCTTTTGATGCTCCAAGATCATCAGAAGTGGCATGCTCTACAACGCCTGTAGTTTGTATTTGCGATAACTGTTCCGGATGATGATACAAAATAACAAAGCCCCACACCATACTACCCGTGGCAACCATAAGTAAAAAAAGAGTCGTTAATGTATTTTTCATATGCAATAAATTCAACCAATTTCATTATACAACACAAAGTCATATTTTTATTGTATAATGAAGAAATGGAAAGGAATTGGGTACTGACATTTGTCGTCTATTTCGCCGTTTTTAGCCTCATCGTCATTGTTGGGATGGTTTCTGTGCGTCTTATTACACATCAGACCGATACTGCTCCGACAGTGACTCCCAGTCTTGCATCATCATCCGCACCAGAAGAATTACCAAAAATTACACCCGAAGAAACAAAGCAAAATGCAAATGCCCAAAACCCTGTGCCGCCCACGCCAACAAAGCCATTTTCGTTTGTCGTCCTTGCCGATGCCGAGGATTATGGCGTCCCATCCGGACACAATGCTATTCTCGAACACATGCTGGCATCCGGCGCGGCACAAAAGCCGACGTTTGCGATCTTTAGCGGAGATTTGATCACTATGCCCGATACACTCCCTTCACGCATTACCAACCTCCTCGCACTTCTCAATCGCCATTATCCCACCTATTACATCGCGTTTGGCAAACACGACATCGAATGTGGCAACCAATGTGTTGACGTCTGGAACAAACTTTTTTTTCATATAAAAAACCCTACAAAAAAAGATCGTATCTTGTATCATTCATTTGATCATGAGAACACGCACTTCGTCCTCCTCTCATCCGACTATCCGCTCAAGCACGGTGTGGACGATGCGCAATTGGCATGGCTTGATGATGATCTCACCAAAACAGACAAAGAAAATATCATCGTTGTTTCTCACGTGCCACCAATTAACTTTTACAAAGAATCCACCGAAACGTGTCATGACATGACCTGTGACGAGGCACGACGCATGCGCCTCCAAAACATCCTCGCTAAACATCATGTCGACCTCGTCCTCTCCGGACATGAACACACATTCGATCACAGGATCGTCGACAATGTCGTGTATATCCTCGCTGGCAATGTTGGTAATGGTAAGCGATACAAAAACACACTGTGGCAAAGCAGCTTCCTCTACATCACTATCGATGGACCACACATCACATTGAAACTACTCGACGAAAACGGCAATGCCCTCCAGCAAAAGCCGATCAAATAGAAAAAGACCATAAGGCACTGTCCCAAAGCACCCGGAGTCACCCACCTTACTCTATATCGGAAAGTAGTATGTCGATCTGCGCGTAAAGATTCTCAATATCGCTGTTATTATCAAGCACAACATCAGCATATTCTTTGAGTCCGGCGATTTGTAATTCTGCATCTGCCTTGCTCTCTGCTTCGAACTGCTCAAATGTTTTGTCACG
Source organism: Parcubacteria group bacterium (assembly GCA_041660065.1). Taxonomy (NCBI): domain Bacteria; species Parcubacteria group bacterium. The sequence goes on from JBAZXC010000001.1 coordinate 363,409, forward strand.
ATCATCAGTATTTTCACTGCGCTTGATGATGCGTTCATAACGTGTCTTGATATCCACATCGATATACACGAGCTTGAACTCCGGAATTTGTTTGAGGAAGACAATGTCATCCATCCGTCGCACACCATCCACCACGATCACTTCCGCAGGATCCTTTTTGACATCTTCCGCCATCACATGCGCAAGCGCGTCTTGTCCATATGTTTCTCGAATGATCCGTGAAAGTTCTTGTAAATTGTCCCGCGACTGTTCAATATGCAAGCGATCCAACACATCACGCAACATTGTCGAAAAACGATGTGTTGACGCTTTTTTCTCCGCCACCAAATATTGCGCGACTGTACCCTTGCCGCTCGCCATCTCTCCCGCAAGTCCGATAATGATCTTTGCCATAAATATAGTTAAAAGTTTATAAAGTTATAAAGACTCAGCCAACAGCCAATTATTTCTTCTTTTTTATCTTTTGCAAAAGCAATTCATTTTTTGGTACGTACCGACGTAACTTCACGCCCGCCATACGCAACATCTTACGTGACGCTTTGAATATGTCCACATCTGCATATTTGTCAGAGGTATATACGACCTCAGCAATCCCGCTCTGGATGATTATCTTTGCACATTCATTGCAAGGAAAAAGACTAATATACATCCGACAACCTTTCACAGAACTGTTTGCATTCATGATCGCATTTGCCTCCGCATGAACAACGTACGTGTATTTTACATCTAATACTTTTCCCTCACGCTTCCATGGTATTTTGTCATCATGACACCCACGCGGATGTCCATTGTATCCCAGTCCAATGATCACATTATTCTGACCGACGATGCATGCACCCACTTGTGTCGATGGATCTTTGGATCTCTGTGCAATAAGCATGCTCATGAGCATAAATGTTTCATCCCAGTCCAAATAATCTTTTCTCTTATCACCTTTCATAGATTTGCTCTACTTAATTATTCAGAACGACTTTTTAAGATCTCTTTCATCACATCATCCACTTGCCACAGAAGTTCATCCATTGTTCCCTCGTTGCGTACCGTAAAATCCGCTTTTTTGCCAATTGCCGGAATGGCTTTCTCTGTTTCTGCTGTTGCTTCAAATGTCTGAAATGCGTCAAATGTCTGATTATCGTCGGATTTTTCTCCACGACTTGTCGTACGTTTCCATCGCAATTTTTGATCCGCAGTCACATAGATAATATAATTATCAGGGAAAGAGCGGATGAAATCAAGATCCATCATCATGCGCATCCCGTTGACACACATGATCCCGTCATGCTGTGCGATATAACGTGCCACGCCCCGATGCAACACGTCCTCCCCAAATCGTTCTTTGAATATGCTATACAGCCATGATTGATCCTCTTTGGATGATTGTTCAAAAAAGAGATCCAGCGCCTTCTTGAGCGGTCGACTAAAACGCAGAAGTTCCACATCATACCGTCTATGCAAGTAATGTGCAACCGTATCTTTACCGCTTCCTGTTTCTCCCACCAACCCAAGAATAATTTTTTTATTTTGCATAAATTTATTCCCTATAATAAAAAATCATGTATTACTTGTAAATTATATAGCACCCCAACAAAAAAGTCCACGCTACTCACATGAACCGTTTTGTATGAATTCCTCAGAGCTTTACTGCACCTTTACGGATGGGCCCATTGTGGAACACATGCTTATTGATGTAATAAATTGTCCCTTGTGTGCTTCTGTGCGACACGCTTTTACAGAGTCGACCAGTGCATTATAATTTTGTGTGATCTTTTCTCCGTCAAATGACGCTTTGCCGATGACCTGATGGATATTGCCGGAATTATCATTTTTGAAATTTGCCTTGCCCTTTTTGAGTGATTCTACCGCCTCGCCGACATTCACTGTCACGGTATCCGTTTTTGGACTTGGCATGAGACCGCGCGGTCCGAGAATGCGTGCGACTGGCGCAAGCTTTGGCATCATGTCCGGTGTTGCTACGAGAACATCCGCTTCCGGTAATTCACCCGCCTTGATCTTATCAATGAGTTCTTGACCTCCGACGATATCTGCACCCGCCTTTTTTGCCTCGTCTGCCTTGCTCTCTGTGATCACAGCAACACGAACGGCTTTGCCGATGCCATGTGGCAACGATACGCTTCCGCGCACTGCCTGCTCTCCTTTTTTGGGATCGATATTGAGTCGTACATGCACTTCGATCGATTCGTCAAACTTTGCTTTGGCATTTTCTTTGACAAAATTTATTGCATCTGCCAATACCATTTGCTCGCTAACACGTTTCTCCATTGCACCATTGTATCTCTTGCTTCTTTTCATAATATTGTTGTGGTATTACCGAGTCACACTGACTCTCCCACCAATGAGTTTAAAAGTTATAATGTTTACCCTGTTAAATACGATTTGAGCCGATTCTTGAGAAACATTTTACCGTAATATGTTTTGAGATACTTTTCTCTGTGTGTTGCATCTTGCTGATTAAGTGATGCTTCATAATAAATCAATTTTAACGGCCTTCTGTCTTTTGTGGAATCAACCAAACCTTTTTTATGTTGTTCAAATCGTAATTTTAAATTTTTAGTATACCCTGTATAATTTTTTTGATCTTTCTCACTCTTCAATACGTATACATAATACATATCTCTACGGAAATTTAAAATTATTTAACAGGGTAAATTTGTTAACCCCTATTCTTCTACTGTAATACCCATAGATCGTGCTGTGCCTTCGATGATCTTCATCGCGGATTCCACATTTGCCGCATTGAGATCCTCCATCTTTGTTTCTGCGATCTCGCGCACCTGCGCTTTGGTCACTTTGCCCACTTTATCCGTTACAGGATTACTTGCGCCTTTTTGTGCTCCGGCTGCCTTCTTGAGCAGATCCGATGCCGGTGATGTTTTCATCACAAATTTAAATGTGCGATCTTCATACACCGTGATCGCAACTGGGACGATATCACCCATACGTTCTTTGGATGCCTCATTGAACTGTGAACAAAACTCCTGAATATTGAGCCCATGTTGACCCAATGCCGGACCGACCGGAGGAGCAGGGTTTGCTTTTCCTGCCGGAATCTGCAATTTGATGATTGTCTTGATCTTCTTTTCTGCCATATGTTTGAAATAGTGAATAAATAGTATAATTTATAACTGCTTAAAGTTTTTTGATCTGGAGAAAGTCCAGTTCTACCGGTGTTTCGCGACCAAATACGAGCACAAACACCTTGACCTTTCCTTTTGCTTCATCGATCTCTTTTACTTCTCCATCAAAGTCTTTGAACGGTCCATCGACGATCTTGATGCTTTCCCCTTTCTTTACATCAATACGATATTTCGGTTCATTTTGTCCCATCTTCTTTTTGATGGAAGTGATCTCGTTGGCATCTACAGGTGTCGGCGTTGTCCCAAGTCCGATAAATCCTGTTACATTTGGCGTATTGCGCACCACATACCATGACGCATCCGTCACCACCATCTGCACCAATACATATCCGGGATAAATTTTTTCTTCCACTGTTACACGTTTGCCGTTTTTGATCTTGATCTTTTTTTCCACAGGGACGATCACATCAAAAATGTAGTCTTGCATGTCCATGGATTCGATACGTTGTCGCAAATTGCGTGCCACATTATCCTCGTAACCGGAATATGTATGAAGAACATACCACGCCTTGCCGTGATGTTGCGTTTGTTTTGCCATATATACGAACTAAATATTATTGATATAAATTACACGAAAAAAATTTTATTTGAAAAGCACATCTTTGATAATGCCACCAAAGATATAATCCAATATCCCGAGGAAAAGTGCGATTGCCACACTGATCACGACAACCAGCGTCGTGTATTGGATCGTTTGTTCACGCGTCGGCCATGACACTCTGCGCAATTCGCCATAGGCCTCCCGCAAAAATTGTTTGATTTTCTCCATATTTGTTGGATTTTAAAAAAGCCCCCTCGGGCTCTATATACACATTCATACTATCGCTTTTTCCAATTTTTGTCAAATACCTTTTTAGGGAGTAGACATTGGGTGGTAGGTGATAGAAGTTAGGTTGTAGGGGGTGAGGGTCAGAGGTTAGGTGATAGCCGGTTGTTACTCTCGCGCTCGCATGTCGGTCCATTGTCATCCTGTCGCGCCCTGAGCATTTAGGGATCTACACTGGGAATCCACTTGTCATCCTCAGCTGGACTGGGGATCCATAAGCTCTCAATGATCTTTTTTGGTTTCTCTATATTCCCAATAATCTACGCCCTACCACCCTAATTTCTACACCCTCAGAAAACGAGAATCATTGTCTTCAAATTTCCTATACGATCCAATGTGGCAAAAGATAAATTTGCGTTTTGCTTTTCTTTTCAATTTCAATTGAACTCTCATTGGCAATTACTGCACATCGTGGATTATATTCTCTGATAAACGATGTCAACGATTTTGATATTTTGGCACTGGAGAAACCGCTTTTACTTTCCAAGGGAATTTTTTCATTATTAGCGTCGATCACAAAATCCACTTCAGCACCAGTTTTGGTACGCCAAAAATTCATTTCCATGTCCTTTTTAATAAATTGGGTGGCAATGAAATTTTCATACAAAAAACCTTTATCCAGCCTATTCTCCAACTTATTAAAGTCATCAATGACGTAATTGCGCAGTCCCGTATCAAAAAAATACACTTTTGGGTTTTTCACAATTTCCGTTCTCTTATTTACAAAAAATGGTCGAATTGTTTTGCAAATGAATGTTTTTTCCAAAATGTTTATATATTTCTTAAGGGTTATATAATCATATCCGGAGATGTTTCCCAACTCGTTATAGGCAATCAGTTGACCAATTTGTACCGAAAGTGCACGCAATAACCTGGAAAGTCTAAAATCATCAGCCAAACCAAGCAAGTCCTTAACGTCTCGTAAGAAATAGGTATTATAAATATTTTTGAGGATCATTTCCTTTTCTTTCATATCTTCAGCCAAGACGACACGCGGGTATCCTCCCCAGATAATAAATTCCTCCAAAATATTATTCATTTGCCCATTGATATTTTTTGAGACATCAAGTGTGCCGACTTTATTATTTTTCAAATCAACTATTTTTTTATTTTCCTCATAAATTTTAAAAAGGTTTCCGTCTCTAAAGCGCAAAAATTCTTCAAAATCCAGTTGATACAAATTGAAAACAAAAACGCGTCCAACCAAATATTTAATGGCATGGATTGTCAAATCGATAGTTGAGGAGCCGGAAATAATAATCTTGTTTTCCGGAAAAGTATCGAACAAATATTTCAATAGTTTCCCCCCATTTTTGGAATATTGAAACTCATCGATAAAAATATATTTATGATGAAAATATTTTTTTGCAAACCCTTTGATATCCTGCTCAAAAAGTTCCAGATCATCTCGGTCTTCAAAATTCAAAAAAATCGAATTTTCCAGTTGCCCCTGAATCTTTTTGAGAAGAGTTGTCTTTCCGGATTGCCGCGGACCGACAATTGCCAAAATTTCTCTTTTTCCCAAATAGTCTAGAATGAGAGGCTCAATTTTTCGCTCTATATACATATATTTCGATACTTTTTACTAAAATTATATTACAATATCATTTTAGCAAAGCTAGAATTTTATGTCAAACAGAGAATAAAAACGACAGCTAGATTGGTGCATACCACCCCAATTGTCATCCTACCACGCCCTGAGAATTTAGGGAGCTCGACTGGAGATTCCATTGTCATCCTCAGCTCGACTGGGGATCCATAATTTTTCAATGATCTTTTTTAGTTTCGCTAGATTCCCAATCATCTACGCCCTACCACCCAATTTCTACTCCCTAATTTCTACTCTCTATTTACCAGTCCGTAGCTTCAACGAAGGATGGCTCTACCCCCTAATTTCTACCACCTAAAAATCTACTCCCTAATTTCCTTTCGCGATCGGCATTTCGATGATGAATTCCGAGCCTTTGTCGACGCCGTCTGATTTGGCGTAAATGTGCCCACCCTGTGATTCGATCAAGTTCTTGCCCACATACAATCCCAATCCCGATCCATCGGTATAGACTTTGGTCGAATCCGTCCCGCGTGAAAACTTGGCAAAAAGTGTCTTGAGCGATTCTTCGGAGATGCCCATGCCGGAATCCTTTATGGTCACACGCACGACCTCACCATCTTTTTCTGCGATAACATGCACAAATCCCTCCTTGGTATATTTGATCGCATTGTCCATCAAATTTGAGATCACTTCCCGTAATTTGGATTTGTCCGCTTTGATCGCCGGTAATTGTCCATCCGGTGTCTGGATCTCCAGCTCCAATTTCTTGTCCTGCGCGCGCAAGATGAACATGTCTTTGAGCTCATTCAAAATATCCTCCACATGCACATCATCTTCCAAACGATATTCCAGTCGCCCCGACTCGATGCGCGTGAGATTGAGCATATCCTCCACAAGTTGGATGAGTCGTTCATTGGCGAGAAAGATCTTGTTGAGTGCATCATCCGTCTTGTCCGTATTCTCTCCATACGCCCCCTCGAGAATGAGAGAGATATATCCTTTGATCGCCGTAAGCGGCGTGCGCAATTGATGCGACGCGATCGAGATAAATTCCGATTTTGCATTGTCCAATCGCTTGAGCTCGGCATTGGCACGCGCCAGATCCTTGGAGAACTTCATCAACCGATCCTTCTGCATCTCTTCACGTTTCACACTCTTGACCACCCCATAACCGATGATGCACACCAACACAAACGCGATACTATTGAGCACTCTGTTAGTAGGATTACCGATAAAAAAGAACTGCGCCCCGATGAGAAAAATGAGCGACCACACCAAAGCCTGCGCCCGCGCAAGCTTGATATCCATTGCACCGTATTGAACGATCAAATATGCTAACGTAACTATAAAAAACAATATTCCAAACAGTCCATACATCTGAATTTCGTATGTGATGTATCCCAACCAAACCAATATACCAGCAACAAAATCAGACACAATATAGATAAACACACTCATGCCCAGAATTGCAATTTTTTTGCGATTATCACCAGCAGCGCGAAAGTATCGATTAGTCAAAAGAGCAACAACCCACAAAGAAATCACAGCTGTTAATATAAACGCATACGCATTATAATACACACCTTCCGAGGCTTCACAGTTTACCGCATTGAAATTCACCAAACTCCACTCTGACGACATAAAAACAATCAATGGCAACAACAAAGCGCCCCACACTATTTTACTCCGCACATGTGCATCTTTACCATCGACAAAAACATAGATAAAATATAACCCTAAGATTTGGTACATGGAAGAAAATATATTAAACACAGACCACCAAAACATAATCTGAGAACTGTCCACGCTGAGCCATGTCATCAGATCCGCAACAACCCACAACGCGAACGACATGCTGATCCCGCATAAAATATATCCGAGCAACGATCTACTTTTAAGTAATACAAAACCACCCATAAACAAGGCAATGATCATCGTGGGAATATGCGTATACCATAACAGATGAGGAACTACTATATGACACGATTCAATATTTGTCACAAAATTATAATCCATATTTTTTTATTTGTATTCATTTTATCACAAGTTCATAATCAAAGCGATCTTTCACATATTTTTTCACGATTTCTTTTTGTGATACCGCACCACACCACCAATATAGATCATCCAACACTTCTGACGGTGTTAATTGACAAATAAGCGGCTTTACACCAAAAATTTCCTCTACTTTTGTAAAACTCGGCAACAAAATTTCTCTCACAAAATTCCCCTCATCACCTTCTACAACATAATTTTCAAAAAGAATGCCGTGACATAAAAAGAGGGATAAAAAGTACAAATAATAATATTCTGTCAAATTTCGTGTCCGATAAAACCAATCAGAAAAATCGTACACATTTCCGACTAAATCCGGCATCACCATATCCGTCAGGTCGTGATGAAAATCTAATAACGATTGTCCCCACACTGTTTTTACATCACACAACCGCTTACCTTCTTCGGTATTGTAATTAATGATCTTTGTGTAAGGCACATTTGCAAAACTCTCCAGTCCAAATTCATCGCAAAAATACAATTTGCCCAGTAGATACTTAGGAATGCTCTTTGCAACAAATTTGTCCTTTGTGAATTCCAAGCATAATGGCTCTAATTTGATTTCTTTTGCCAACTGCAAAAAACGTTCAGTATCATGTCCCGGAGTAATCACATATTGATTCGTGATCGCGCGCGGACCATTTTTAAATAAAAATGTAATATCATCACCAAGAAATTCTTCTACTTTGGCACGCAAAACAACATCATTCCATCTTTTGTGAATTTCCATCTTTGCATCCTCCAGTGATGTATAAATGCTATAATCTTCTTTCATTTTTTTATCATACAAAAAATCTATACATGTACATCTTCCATGACATCCTTTGGATAACACCACCAATACACATCCATCACCTCTTCCTCCGGTTGTGCGGGAATAATAAGTGGGGATACACCAAATGTATCAACGATTTCATCAAAGGCCGGATTAAATATCTCTCGTGTAAATTCTTCCTCACCCGCCACAACGTCCGTAAAATTTTCAAAGAGTACGCCATGAGCCACAAATAACGCCAAAAATTTTTTGTAATACTGATCAATGGATGTTTTCATATGATTTTCAGCGAACCATTCAAAATCATCAAAAATTTCCACCTGCGGAACATATTTCTGTGCAATTCGATGATGAAAATCAACCAACTTTTCTCCCCACAACGTCACAATCTCATCAAATCTCTTTCCTTGCGCCTGCGCAAGATCAACGATCAATTTATTCTGACTGATAACATCATGATTTTTATCATACCCTTTAAAAAAACGTGGTTTTACAAGAAGCATTTTATCTTCATTGTTCGTTACAAAAATATCATGCACACCCTCTAATCCCAGTGGCGCAAGATGTAATTCCTGTGCCATCTTCACAAAATGACGCAATTCAAAATCCGGTGAAATAATATTCCGTGACAATACAGCGCGCGGCTCATGCTGAAACGGCTCTGGGATTTCTCCGCTCAAATATTCACGCACACGCTCTTTGAGAGCATCATCTTTCCATCTCCTCTGAATTTCTACCTTTGCATCTTCTATTGTGGTGTAAAAACTCCTTTTTTGATCCATATAATTTTTTATTTTTTAATACCTTTCATTTTCTCATCCAATATCTCCTGCATCTGCGCATCAAAATACCACTGATCTGTTTCCATTTCTTCTTGCGTAAAAAGTGGCACAATTAATGGATAGACCCCAATCTTTTCTTTGACATATTCTATCGCAGGATAACTCACTTCCTCCAAAAAACCTTTTGCCGCATCTGGATCATCGTCGTACTCCAAGACTTCGCACGACACGCCAAAGACGGTCACAATCGCATAGAACGCTTTGTAGTATTCCTTGGCTCGCTCTCCATTGTGCACAAGCCAATCGGACATATCTTTCATTTCAGGCTTTTCTTGATGCATTGTGAAAAATGCATTGTGAAAAAATTCAATCAAATTTTCATTCCACATCGTTTGTAATCCTTTTAATTTTTTTCCATCACTGGCAAAATAGTCTATGATATGTGTGGAATGAATGATTGGTTCATTATTTTTGTTCATTTTTTCGCACACATCAATACGACCCCAACGCAATTTATCAGGGTTTACTGTTGTAAATTTATCATCATAATACTCAAATACAAACGGCTTGAGTTGCAACTGTTCCGCAATATGCATAAACCGTCGCGTCTCTGAATCTGGGATGCAAATCTGACGAAACAACACTGCACGAGGCTCCTGTAAAAAAACTTCTGGCACATCACCATGCAAAAAATCTACGACACGTTTCTTTAGATCTTCATCCTGCCAGCGCCTCTGAATTTCTTCTCGCGCCTCTTCAATTGACATATTATATTTTCCCATATTGCTTTCTTAATATTACACCAATCTATTAGATGTTTTTTTCATTTTCTCATTCAATATCTCCTGCATCTGCGCATCAAAATACCATTGGTCACATTGTTCAATTTCTTCATCTGAAAAAATTTGAACTACCAGCGGTTTCATGCCAAATTCTTGTGTTACATGATCAAATGCGGGTCGTACCACCTCATAAAAAAAATTATTCTCGTCACCACCGTCTGCACCAAAGTTATCACACAATACGCCATGTGCAATACACAACGCAAAAAATTGTTTATAGTATTCATTTGCCTTTTTACCATGACACACAAGCCATGCAGACAAATCATAGATTTCTGGTCGTGCCATACCCATCGCATCAAATGATGCGTGAAAAAAATCCACAATAGGTTCACCCCATGTTGTAGCGATATCCGCCAGTGACTTATTATCATTTGCAATAAAATCAATGATGCGTGTCGAACGAATGATCGGCTCGTTGTTTTTGTTCATTTTTTCACACACATCCAATCTACCATACTGCAATTTATCGGCATTACGCGTACAAAACTTATCTGCAAGATATTCCAAATTGATCGGCAATAAACTCATTTTTTGAGAACATTCCAAAAATCGTTTTGTCTCTGACCCGGGGATGCAAATATTGCGAAAAAGAATGCTCCGCGGTTCACGCAAAAACACCTCGGGGATATCACCTTGCAGATATTCGCGCACTTTTGTTTTTACCTCCTCATTTTGCCAACGTTTTTGAATTTCCACTGATGCGGTTTCTGGTGTTACATAAAAATCGGACATATCATGATGTGATTATAATATATTTAATTATAACACAATTTAAAAGTTTATAGACAAAAAATTAAAGAGGTGCATGTTTATAGAAACACACACCTCAATAGTTCTTAGAAAAGATTGGTAACATACTTGATGAAATCACCAGCCTCTTCCAGTCCCTCACTGTACGCCCAGATCCAAAAAACGGCTTGAACGGCAGTGGCCGGGAGAAGGAACATCCACCGTCTTACGACAGTATTCAATTCCTTATGGTAAAAATACATCACCTGATCCGGACCGTCCCACAAAATACCGACAGTATTGATCCAAATCATCCACAAATATGCAATCCATGGAGATCGGGTTTTGACGTGATCAAACACCCGACGAAATGCTTTGCCAAAGGATAAATCCTTATCAAAAGCCTCCGCCATCTTGACCGCACCGGCTGCCTTGATATTGTTACCAAGCCAACCGAAAAGAAAGTACCAGACCAGAGAGAATTGCGCTTTTACACACAACTCCACCATCGCCAGGGAAAACACGGACCAACTCCAATCATAGATCGAGTCAACCAGTCCCCATTTTTCCATCGTGGCAACCTTCTTCACAATCTCATCTTTACCATCTTCTTCTTCGATAGCGTAGAACTCAATCGCTGTGATCTTGATCACATTGACGGAGTACACGACAAATCGTGAAAACCGATGTGACTTTTCTGTCGCCGATGCAACATAATACGCATACAGACGCCCGAAAATCTTTTTTGACAACTCACTGAAAATCACCTTCTTGACCATTGCGATGATCTGTGCAAAAAACACAAACGCCACAATAATCACCGCGACCTTCGGTAAAAATTCCCACAAGTACTTTGACAGAAAGTCAAATACCCGAGGAGCATAGAACACAATCTGATCACCAAAGACTACAGCAACGGTAGTGGCGATCACGATCATACTGATTTTCAGAAACACTTTGTTGCCACTGATGATCCAAATCAGACACAACAGTGCCATAGCAACCATCGCTAACACCAGAGAAAATTCCCCAAGGTTAGCAACCAACCATAGAGTTACCGCATGAAGTTCATGCAATAACCCGTTCTCCAAAAGCCTGTTTACGAGTCCCTGCATGACATCACCTCTTTGGTTTTGGTTAAAGTTGTAAACGAACTACGAAATCCCATTATACACCAAAAAAGCCCCTTTGTCAATCCCCCACACACCAAAAACCGCATAAAAACTCACTTTTTATGCAAAAACAACCTCAAAATCTACCATCTTTGAGAATTTAAAAAGCCATAGTCAGCTTATACAGCTTTATTATCAAAAACTGCATCATAGCAATTACTCACAATACGTTCGACTATTTTTTCACTATACCAACTTCAAAATGATATAATGGGATTATTATGTAACTGTTTATAAATTACTCTATGCACCCACTAGATAAACTATGCCGTCCTGTAGTCACTGCGATCATCAGGAAGAACATCGGCAACATACCTCACATCCTTATGCAAACACGGTGGAAACCAAAAGAAGATCCCCTCTACAGTGGCACGCTGGAATTGCCGGCTGGACATTTGGATGCGTTCGAGGATATACATGAAGCTCTAAAACGTGAGGTTTTCGAGGAAACCGGTTTGCATGTGCGTGTCATTTCACCGGATACGCGAACAAAAACTTTCTCACCACGTGAGGACGGTGCATTTGGTTTTCAACCGTTTTGTGCTCATCAACAGATCAAAAATGGCTTACCCTGGATCGGATTTGCCTTTTTATGCGAAGTTGAAGATGGTGAATTTGTCGCGCAAGAAAGTGAAACACGCGACCAAAAATGGCTGCCGGAATCTGACATCGAAATGATGGTCAAAAATGCTCCTGAAAAAATATTTACATTTCACCTTGCGGCACTCGCATACTATTTTGAGAAAAAATAAAATCCTTATAATGACAAGGGTTTTCAGGCTCGCTAAATTAAAAAATGTGTGGCCATTGACTACTCTTATTTTTTAATGTTAGTTGAATACGAAAAAAACATATCACTTAAAACCGCTCTATGCAAAAAATTAAATGTAAAAATAATTTCGACAAATTAGTCGAATTGCCGATCAACAAATTTGTTTTTAGGCCGAGTGTATATGGAATAATATTGGATAAGGGTGAAGCGGTTTTCATGAAAAATAAAAGTAATGGTAAACTCTGGTTCCCAGGCGGAGGCATTGAAATCGGGGAAACTCTGGAGGTGGCATTAAAAAGAGAAATTATGGAAGAAACCGGTCTCAAAGTCAACATGGGTGAGATGACCCTATTCAAAGAAAATTTTTTCTACTACGAGCCGTTGGATGAGGCTTATCATGCTTTCCTATTTTTTTTCATATGTAAAGCTAAAAATAAAAACCTTTCTGACTCCACCGACTTGGAATCAAAAAATCCAAAGTGGATGAAAATCAAAGAAGTCAAGAAAAATCAAATTAGCGATCTAGCCGATGATTTGTATAAATTATTACAGAAGATCGAGGATTAGAAGTAATCTGTTTGTTCGTTAAAATCAACCCCTATCAAAGGAAGGTGACATCATGAACGAATCCGGCAATGGGTAATGACAGCTCTTTTATTAGAATCAGAAAGGAACAGTTTGGCTACTGAAAAACCGGACGACGAGTTATGTTTTGTTCACCTGCTTTAGCAATAGAAATATTCAAAATTCTTAAACTGCCCATGTTCTCTAGCGAGAAGATTTGGCAGTTTTTATTTTTTTATATGAATAATGATATTATACTATCGTTTTTCATATGAATTTTGATATTTTAACACGCCAATTCGCATAAAACCTCACTTTTTATGCAAAAACAACCTCAAAATCTACCATCTTTTAAAATTTAAAAAGCCATGGTTAGCTTATGCGGATTTATCATCAAAAAAGATATAATTCAACAATACAAAAGGGACGCCCTAAAAAAGATGCTTGACCCCTTATTCATTATCCAAAATAATTTTCCACCGCAAATTCAAACTGCTTCAAAAATAATTCCTTGAAATATGAAATATTATTTTGCTCATAGAATAGAAGAATCGCTTTTTTGTATTCTATTTCGTCCATGTTACGGTAAGAAAGCGGGCAAGAATCAAAGGACTGTAGAATTGCATTGCCGGATAACCGACTGGTTCGTTTATTTCCATCGACAAATGGCTGAATATAGGCAATAAGAAGCATCAGAATAACAGCTTTCTCAAAAACATCTCCTGTTTTGTTCACAAGCTGACAGGATTTTTCTAGAGCCTCTCTGATCTGAAATTCATTGTCAAGCGGCTTGTATTTTGTCCCAGTTATTCCGACCATGGTTTTTCGCAAATTTTTGGTCACATGCAAACTATCCACTATCAGTGAGTGGATGTTTTCTATTTTGGAAACCGATACTAACTGGAAATTTTTTCTGTTGTTCCCGATATAGTCCAGAGCCTTCTTGTGATTAAGGATCATGATCATCTCTTCCTTGGTGTGTCCCAATGCTTCTTGTTGATTCTTAATCAGTTGTTCCGTTTCCAGAAGACTGTAGGTATTCCCTTCAATTTTTGACGACTTCCAACTGAAATCGATATTGAGTCTCTCAATTTCTTTCCTGAGAGCATCAGGAAAGATGTTTTTTATTTTGTCCCTGTAAATTTCATTCAGCTCCAGTAGCTTTTTTTTCTCAGTATCGTTAAAAATGTTTTTTAGATGATCAAAGATATCAAAGTTAAACTTCTCCCCGATATCCCGCTGATCGGCATCAGTAGCAAAATACTTTTCGATATCGATTTTCTTAAGTATAGAGTATTGAGGAGATAATTGATAAATAACTGCCCGCCCGGCTCCCTGCCTCCCAATAAGATTGAGTTCAAGCATTTTCTCCAAATCTCTGGAAATAGTAATTCTGGTCACTTCTCCAATGCTTTCTTGAACATGTGCAAGTATCTGCCCAATAGAGGCAGTTTTATTGATCTCAATAAAGACTAAAATGGCATCTTGCCTTTTGTTTAACTTGTTGTCTACCATATTTTTATATCATTTTTATGCCATAATTGTATCATTTATGATACAGAAAGTCAACACGCATGTCCCTAATTTAATATCAGTTCGTGGGCTTGACTTCCGATACAAAATATGCTATAATACACGGTTGTCATTAGTTGGCACAAAAACAGTTATTTAATTCAAAAAATAGACGAGGAGAGAAACAATGAAGACTACATCAAAGAATTTTCGTTTGCTGTTTGCATTTTTATTTGCAATGACAATCACCTTCACCTCAAGCGCCACTATGGCCACAGAGGATGAGGATGATGTTGCAGATGATGCTGTAGTATCGTCCCAAGATGTCGGCGCTGTGCCTACATCAACAGAAGATGCCGAGGAAGAAACAGCACCTCAACCAACTGATGCGCAAGCATCTGATGAGCAGGAGGAAGCGACCGGTCTTTCGGTAAGCGGTGACGTGACAGTTGCCACGATGAACGTGGACGCACTGTCAGGCGAGAAGTTATCGTCTCACATCACCATCGCGCCGACCGTGATCGTGAGCTACGACGATTTTTATGCAAGTGCCACGCTGACCACGGAGGACTTCGACAAGAGGTTTTCCGACAACACAGCAAATTCCGTTCAGATTTCTGTCGGCATGGAAAAAGAGTTTGCCGGCATCACGTTTGACGGTGGTATGGGCTTCTTAGATACTCAGAATTCCGCAGGAGACTTCTGGTGTATCTACCTCAACGCCGAAATGAAGGAATTAGCAATAATTCCTTACATCAAGGTAGAAGTAGACATCCCTACCAACAAAGAGATCACCGAAGGCGGCTTCCTATACAGGTTTGGTGGGAAGTACGCCTGGAATGAGATCCTGTTCGATCTGTCAGTTGCAGGTCATGATGGCGCTTATGGCTACAAGCCCCAAGCGCTCAGCTCAGGACTCCTCTCCGTTTCTAGAGAGTTCACTCTCTGGGGACAAAAGATCATCCCGTCAGTAAACATTCAAAAAACATTTGACACCGATGGGATCGCGGAAGATCTCGTGTGGTTAAACCTGCAAGTCAAGTTCTAACCAACCGACTGCTCTCCTCGCACAAAAAGACCGGCTGACAGCAATTGTCATCCGGTTTTTCATTTTTTAAATCTCCCTCAGTCCCTCTTTACAAAAGAGGGATATTTTAAATCTCAAATCAGATTTCCTACTTTCTATTTACCAGTCCGTAGCTTTAGCGAAGGATGGCTCTACCAATCTACTAATCTACCAGTCTAAATGTCTACCAATCTAACAAACTACACTCCCGTATGTTGCAATTCGTGGAGTTTTTTGTATACACCACCGTGACGGATGAGCTCATTGTGGTCACCGCGTTCAATGATGCGCCCGTTGTCTACCACGAGGATCATATCCGCTTTACGCACCGTGCTCAGTCGGTGCGCGATCACGATCGTCGTGCGTCCGCGCATCACTTCTTCCATTGCATCTTGAATGTATTTTTCTGACTCACTATCGAGTGCACTTGTTGCTTCATCGAGGATAAGGATCCGCGGATCGCGCAAGATCGCACGCGCGATCGACAAACGCTGGCGTTGACCGGCAGACAGTTTGGCACCGCGATCTCCGATCAATGTGTCGTAATTTTTGGGCAGTTTGTGCACGAACTCATGGCAATGCGCCTTGCGTGCGACACGTAAAATTTCATCCGGTCGCGCGCTCTTGCGTGAATATGTGATATTGCTTTTGATCGAGTCGTGAAACAGTCCATTCTCCTGCGACACGATCGCGATCTGGCGGCGCAAGTCTTCCAATCTGATGTTGCGTACATCGATCCCATCAATGCGCACTGCACCCTCTGTCGGTATGAGAAAACGCGGGATCAGATCCACGAGCGTCGTCTTGCCTTGTCCGCTCTTCCCCACGATCGCCACCATTTGTCCCGGCTGGATCGTGAAATTCACGTCTTTCAATATCTCTCGCTCTCCATAGGAGAAATGTACATGGTCAAACTCGATCTTGCCATCGCAACGATCCATGTGCTCGGCGTGGAGATCGAGATATTTTTCCTCCGGTACGCGGTAGATCTCTTCGGCGCGCGCGATCGTGACTAGGCCTTCTTGCAATTCTTTGTAATTACTTCCAAGCGTTTGGATCGATGCGGATGCCATGTTGATATATGCCAGCAACATAATAAACTGCCCGATCGTGATCATATCCCGCGTGATAAAATACAACCCTGTAAGAAAAAGCAAAAGGAATCCTGTAGAAAAAACCACATGCTGCCAAAACTGCAATTTCATGAGAAATCCTGTGTAACGATCGAATTGACGATAGATCTTCTCATATTTTTCACAGTTTTGCAGGTATTCCGCTTCCTCCGTGCCATGTGCTTTGATCACAAACACGTTTGGCGTACGTTCAAATACGTCGCCGTAGATATCTTCCAGTTTTTCACTGATATCCTCGTTATACGTAATGATCGGCTTTGTCTTGATGATCGTGATAATGATAAACACGCCCACAAACACAAGATAAATTAACGCCAACTCCCACCGAATCCACATGATCACACAAAAGGCCAAAAATGATGTGAGAATATGTGGCGCACTCTGTAATACGCCATCATTGATCACACGATCCATATATGCGTCAGCACGATCAAATCTCTCGATATATTCCCCCGTCTTATTTTCCCTGTGAAATGACAATGGGAGACGGATCAAGTGGCGCACATATCGCGTGAACATATCAATGCCAATTTTATAACCGATCCGCACACCCCACCGCACACGCATACGCATCGCCCATTCACTCACGAGACTGAGGATATACCATCCACCGATAAGGACGAGTACGATCAGAGAAAAACTCTTCTCTCCGACCACGATGTCTATCGACTTTCCATAAAGAAGTGGCAGGATCAATTGGATGCCATTTTCCACAAGCACAAAAAGCAAGGCCACTACAAACATCTTTTTGTGCGGTTGAATATACTTTTTGATCGTTGAAAAATGTGTTTTTACATAACTCATAAGAAAATACTTTCTTGAGTATTGTTTTATTTTTTTATTCCAAAGAGAAATGAATCTCGTTCACCATAGCTCGGGATCATAATATCAGAACGTGTGACATCAGTAAAATATTCTTCAAAAATACCTTGTAACAATAGGGCTGCATCAACGTACTTATCACGATCAACATCAGTGTCTCCAGCCTGAAATGCCACCCATCCCCCGGTTTTTACAACTTTATGCGTCAATGCAATCACCTTTCTGTAAAATTCTGTAAATTCAGCCTTTTCTTCTTCAGTAATCGGCTCTCCTGTAAAATCACAAACGAGTCCGTCATAAAGTTCCTTTCCCTCTTTTACGGCATTTTCCATGTATACCAATCCATCCCCTATATGCAAATGTAATCGCGGATCATCAAAAACCTTTTGTTCCAAAAATTCTTTGGCACAATAAATGATCTCGGGATCCAATTCTGCCAGATCAATTTGCAACTGCGGATTCTGTGTCAACGCCTCCTGCGCAACATATCCATCACCGCCTCCCAAAATCGCCAATGATCGATCTTCCGGTCGCAATAGCGTAAGAATCTCCTTATCATACAAATGATGATCACTTTCTGCTGTCTGCATGCACTTATTGATTATCAAACAACGTCCAAACTCTTTTGTATCAATTACCATAATATCCTGAAATTCAGACTTTTTATCATAAAAAATCTCTTTGACTCCAATTGTCATATTCTCTCCGGTTTCAAAAATCGGCAAGGTGATTGATTGGATATTCTCATTCTCTCCTTTCGTCTTCATTTTTTCCATATTTTTTATAATAATATTTATGCTATATATCTAATACATTATTTCTTTGCAAAAAGAAATGCGTGATTTGTGCCAAAACTCGGGACAAAAACATCGCTTTGCTCGATATCTTTCCATGACTTTTCCTGTAATATTTCCTTTACGATTGAGACTGCGTCGACAGTTTCCACTGAAACTGTTGATGCACCGGCCTGAATCGCGATCCATCCCCCATCTGTCAATTTCTCATACGCCAGATCGCACGCTTCATCATAAAACGCAGAAAACTCCTCCCCATCCTCGCGACCGATCGGCTTGTCAGTAAGATCAAAGATGATACCGTCATAATTTTTGTCCGTTGTTTTGAGATAATGCAACGCATCCGCAATATGCAACTGCGCTTGTTCATTGCAAAAAACATCTTGTCCGAGATGCCGCTCGCACGCTCGCACCACTTCCACATCCAGATCCACCACATCCACCCGCACTTTTGATTGTGGGTTTTCTGCAAGCACGCGCCCTGTAATATATCCATCACCACCACCAAGAATCAAGATATTTTTATCTTCCGGCCGTAATTTTTTGATCATCTCTCGATCATACAGATAATGATCTTTTTCCGCCGCTTGCATCATATTGTCAATGATCAGACATTTGCCAAATTCCTTTGTATCCACGATCATGATCTTTTGCAAAGCTGTTTCGACCTCGACAATATCTTGCACCACATCCACATACATCAATTCTCCCGTACTGAAAACCGGTAAAGCCATGCGATATTTCTCAAATGAACACCCTTGTCTCTCCACGATCGCACCACCCTTTCTTGCAACGCGATACCCGCGCTGGATCTTTTTTATCTCGACACATTCATACGTGATATGTTCTTTGAGATATTGCACTGCTCGTTCTGTTTCTGCTTCTATCGCGCATGTAAACACATCGCACACCACATAATTGTTTTCTGGCCATGTATGGATGGAGATATGCGATGACGACAACAACAAATACCCCGTGATACCCTGCGGTTCAAATTCAAAGAAAAAATCATGCAACGATTCCATCGTTGTCCCCTCAATTGACGCATGAAGTACCTGCTTCCAAAAATTCACATCATTGATCTGCTCGATATCACACCCAAAAAACTCAATAAGAAAATGAAACCCGTCCGGTTTACTGTTAAACATATTGCGTCATCATCACATATTACACATAAAATCTCTGCACTATACCATCAAATTAAAAATATGTCAATCATTCGCTTCAGGAGAAACTACCATGTCCTTATCAGTCATATCTGCGCTTTCATTATCTTCTCCTGCTTCAACACCCTCATCCGCCACTACTCCATCTTCTGCTTCAATCATTCCTCCTTCAACTACCCCTGCCTCATCAACACTTCCTTCTCCTTCCTCCAATTCTTCCTCCTCACCTTCTTCATCTTCCAGAAGAGCTTCCGGATGTTCGTTGATGTATGTCTCAGGATCACTACATGTCACTTCGTCAACTTTTGCTGTCTCCTCAGTACACGTTACCTCACCGCAATCTTCCTCCCCATCATCACATGCGAACGGATCGCAATCCGCATCATCCACATTACATTCTGGCACATTTTTTGCCAATCGTTCCAGATGTGTATAATACCACACATCCTCTTCTGGATTGCCCGTACATTTTTCTTCCTCATCGACAGCATCCGGATCACATTCCCATACATAACAGATCTCTACAGTCGGATCACAATCATCATGATAGACAAGTATATATCCCCGATCAATCACAAAATGCCAGTAGGAATATCCTATCCCGCCAAAGATCACCAAAAACATCATAACCACAAAACCTTTATCTTTAAGTTCCATACTATTTTTTGTTTTATCCACAAAACTCATCCTTCCGTCCGCACCAACAAACGTCTCTTCTATTGTCTATAAGTATATCATACAATGACGTCTTGTGCTTCCTGAAAAAAATTACTTCTTTATTTTGATCATTTGAGATATTTGCCATACTTTCCCGGATCATAATAACAATTCGGGTTTGGATACTCATCAGGATCCAGACAGCACTCCATATCCATATGACGACTTTTGTGTTGGTTGCTTTTGCCAGGCTTGTCATTTTTCTTATTGCAGACACGTCTCCCCGCCGAATCTTTTTTGTACGCGGCAGGTAGCGGTGCACTAATCCTTGCTACAGCAGGCCTCGGCTTGGGACGCACGACATCAATATTTGTAAACTGTGAGACCGCAGAAAAAAATTCCGGCACAACATCCGCAGTGACAACCATCGGATCAATACCATCACCTTGTGCTGTTGTGCTGACAATTGGCACGATATTGTAGATATATTGTCCTTTTACAACAGTAAAAAAGAGTGCACTCTCATAACATTCATTCATTGGTGGCACATACATTTCTTCCGCGGGATATTCCCCCGTTTCGATCATAGATCCACTCGGCACAGCACAGAGCCCCGCCACCGAAAGATCGTTATTTTTCATCGCGGGAAACTCATCCGTATCAGATAAATTTACCGTTTTTGCAGTATCATAGACCGCCACAGAGAAACCCACTGGCTCACTATACATATCACTATGTTTGAGAAAGTCCACGCGATATATTGCTCGCGATGTGGCATCGACTTTTTTTGTCACAACCGTCCACCCGCTTTCAGGATATTTGATCGTAAATCCGTACCATTTACTTGCAAATTCTTTCCACGCATCCGTCGGCAAAGATTCTTGGATCGTTGCAATCTCTTGAATATTATCCTCCTCAAATTGTTGCATGAGCTGCGTGTATGATTCTGAACTGATTTTGCGTTCATACGCAATGATCTCCTTTTGTGTTTGATAATAATAGATACCATACCCCACACCACAAATAACAAGCAGCAAAAAAAGACCTGTCCCGAGCCACATAACAGTTCGCCGATCGATCTTTCGAAATAATTCTTTAAAAAAATGTTTGCCTTTTTTTTGAATATTTTTATGCTGTTCTCCCTGTGCATCATGCGTGCCATCCGTCACTCTTTTATGATCAAATCGATTATCTTTTTTCTCTTCTTGTACGACAGATCGATCTTCATGATCTTTGTTTTCTGCTATCCTCTTTTTCTTTTTTTTCTTTTTTGCGCTCATAAAAAAATCGAGAAATTTAATATCTACCTCATAATATCATGTGTTTCAAACACTGGTCAAACAACACGGAAGATCCTCAAAAACTACATCCCTAATTCATCACCGATGCCCTGCAATGCCGTCAAACTCAGTGTCAAAAATTCATCCAATGGGATTCCCGCATCTTCACACTCCTTGATGATCGCGCGATCACAGCGTGCCGCAAAAGACTTTGTCTTGAATTTTTTCTTGAGCGACTTTGCGCTCACACTTGCCAATTTTTTGTCCGGTTGCATCAGTGCTGAAGCGATCACGAGTCCTGTCACTGTC
The DNA here is from genome assembly GCA_041660065.1 of Parcubacteria group bacterium. Lineage (NCBI taxonomy): Bacteria > Parcubacteria group bacterium. The sequence goes on from JBAZXC010000001.1 coordinate 385,375, forward strand.
TCAGCAGCGGCAAGACTGTGTTGGATGCGTGTCGTGCGTTTTTGATCGGTAAGCGCAGGAATTGATGCATTGGCATATCCATGCGAGATAATCGTCGTAATAAGAAATTCCGTCGCTCCCGCATCGCGCAAAATCTCTTGACACATGACACAATGTTGCGCTGGCTCATTTTTGGTCTGATCCCAATCGATATCGTGCAACAGTCCGGCAATGCCCCACACATCTTCATCTTCCCCAAAATGTCGCGCCAGCGCGCGCATGACTTCTTCCGACTCCCGCAAATGCAATCGCGTTACAGGATCAGTAATATATCGATCCACCAATTGCATCGCCCCTTCCCTCGTAATCCCAATATTCTCCATAAAAAATCCTCCTAAAAAAATTACGTATGTTTTTGTGTGTATAATTTATGTCTTGTTTTTATTGTATCACGATATGTGTTGTAAATAAAAGAACGGGAATACACAGCATTATGTGCATTCCCGATATTTGCTCTTGTTGTCATACAGATCGTTTTTTGCCCTCCTTCCATGTGATCTTAACAACCATTTGTTTTTGTCTTCCCCACTTTTTTGCCTTTTTACTTGCAATCTTGCCTTTGCCACAGTAGAGATCCAAGCGATTACCTTTGATCGCACCACCGCGATCAGCAGTAACACCTGCTCCATACCCCGGCACGATCCAAACCGTTCCATAAGGAACATTTGGACCGGCGGCAATTGTCCCAAACGTTGTTTCCGTGGGAATTTGTGGGATGACACCCGTACTCGTCTTTTTTCCTTTCCCATTGAGGGCGACGAGCTTGTGATAGTTCTTTTGCTCTGGCACCGGCGTAATATATGCCGTTGTCCTTACCGGAACCATTTCGATACGTACAGGCACATGCTGCGTGACAAATCGCTGCACATCTGCTACAACAGGATACTCGTACGAAAAGTGTGTAAGAAGCAAAAATAACGTTAACAAAACAACCTCCTTGTGTTTGTGTATGCACATTATTGCATACGTTGATATATAAAGAACAAAAAAACAGGTCCTACTAAATCTAGGGCTAGTTATATAACAGACGACAAAAGACGTGGTGTCTTTTATTCATCATCATTGGTTAGTACGACAAAAAGTCGCTTTTTCTTTCATTCTTCCAAAGATTTCATTCTGTGATACCATTATACTTTATAATAAAATTTCTGTCAATCATTCTCAATTATTTTTAATTTAAAAAACGACATATCCAATATGTGAATATGTCGTCTCATTGATTTCCTTGGATCATTTTATCGATCATACAATTGACGCAGAACACGAAAGATACCGGATGCCATAAATCCTGCAGCTGATACATCATGCACACCACCATTTGTACGATGCATCTTTCCGCGAAAGATCGTATTTGTAAAACAGATCTTGGCAAATGGCTCACCATCAAACAATTTTTCTATCCACTGATTACTACATACCGGATGCGTCACGAACAACATGATCATGGCGGAGCCCCACTGCAATAAATTTTTTGCTTGTTTATTGGCCGTAGTACCGGTTGTCACCTCATCATCGATCATGATCATGATCGCATCTTTGATCCTTTCAGGTATTGCATAATACAAACGGTCATAACCATGTTTTGCAATGATCTGATCAATTTTTTCCTGAGCTGCTTCCACGATCGCTACTTCATTGTTGTGACCACGATCCTTGATCTTGAACAAGACATCCACATCAAGAAGTCGTGCAAAAGCTATCGCTCGTGCAATCGCTCCTTCATCCGGGGCAAAAACAAATGCTTTTTTATCTTCTCCTTTTTCCGGAAGAAAATCCTTGCACACACTTGCGAACGCTTCAGTATAATCAACTTCGCGAAACACAATGCCCACATCCTCACAATTTTTTCGTGTTTGATCAGAGTGGGGTGTGGCTACGATCAAATGGTCTACGCCATTTGCTTTCATCATCTCCATCAACCACCTGTTCCGATGGATCTCATGAATTTTCTCCGGATGATCTTGACGGCGATAGTGCAAGAACGATGTCGCGATAATGATATGCTTTGCACCATAATGATATTTTGCCGCCCAGCACAGTTGCAAAAGACGCATTGTTGTCTCAAAAGATTTGAGGCATTCATAGAAAACAATTGTTTTTCCACGGAGTTCGTCAAACTCAGGAAAAAAGTCTTTGATCTCACCATCATCGAAATATCCATATCTGATATGTCCTTTTTGCGGATCCTCCCGCAAATATTCACGCAATTTGAGACATATACCCTCTACCAACGGATCATTATCCAACCCTGTAAAAATGATCACATCTCCCCAACGCTTACCTTGCTTCATGCCACACCTCCTTAGGTACTTTATTTTTAGAATACGCTTTATTGTGTAAATGAACTATCTGTCCTGTCATCGTTTCATGATGCAGAAATAATGTCAAGATTCCTCCACAAAAAAAATAAAAACCCGATCTCATTTCTGAAACCGGGTGATAAAAGGAACTCCATTAGAGACAAATCTGATCTTTGCCTTTGTCTTTTGCCTCATACATCAATTTGTCTGCGCGTTTCCTAAAAGCATCTTCATTCTCATTTGTTTTTGGATCATATTGCACTACACCACAGCTAAGCGTGATTTGCTCATCGCTGATACCTTCAATTTTTTTAGCCTTCAAGGCTGTAGCGATATGACAAGTAGCAACATATGCCTCGTCCTTTGTTGTTGCCGGGAAGATAATAAAAAATTCCTCTCCGCCAATCCGGCACGGAATATCATTTGAACGGATATTCTCTTTTGTCACACTGGCAATCGCTTGCAACACACAATCACCTACACCATGACCATGATGATCGTTGATGATTTTGAAATCATCAACGTCAAACATAACTGCAGAAAATGGAAGTCCATAGCGCTGAGAAAAATCAATTGCCTGCCTCAGTTCAAACTCAAAGTGACGACGATTGTACAGTTCCGTCAAAGGGTCTGTTGTGCTTAACCTGAGCAATTCTTCACGACTTTTTTTTAATGCCTTAATCATAGCATTCTGATTTGTGTTGTCCCGCAAAATCCCGACGGATCCCCGTTTATCACCAATTGTCATCGGTGAAAGTGCCAATTGCACATCAACAGTGCTACCGTCTTCACGCAAGATCTTTTGATCAGTGATCCTGCCGACAGCCGGTCCTTCGCCGGTACTAAGAAAACGTTCAATACCGGCAAGACACTGTGATCGACACGCCTCAGGAGCGAGAAGCTCGTGCAACGGTTGCCTGATTGCTTGTTCTTTCGTATAACCAGTCAGACGTTCTGCAGCAGGATTGAAAAATGAGATGTTCTTGTCCGGATCCATCACAACGATCGCATCAAGTGCTGATTGGGTAATGGCTCGCAAAAGTTCCTCACTTTTTTGCAAAGCCACCTGAGCAGATTTCAGTTCTGTGAGATCGACATCCACACACACCAACTCCAATTCTCCTTCATAATTTTCAAACAGCCAATGACTGGAGAAAACATTGACGAATGTGCCATCACTGCGCATGAGTTGTAATTCACTGGACGGGATCGGTATCCGCGTCTTCGCCATATCCTGTACGCACTGCCACACACCATCACGCATATCTGGTGGAATGATCAGATCCAACAAATTCTTCCCACAAACTTGTTCTCTTGTAAATCCATAGAGCTTTAGGGCAGCCCCATTGAAATCGATCACTGTGCCATCCATTTTATAGATTTGAATGGCCATACAATCAATGTTCATAAGAAGCGTACGATACCGCTCTTCACATCTTTTGAAACGTGTAATGTCTTCCGATACGATCACCGCACCCCATGGGAAAGCATTGATTGTGATATTCAAGATCTTGCCGTTGTATGGACACTCGGGAAAATTTTTTAATCCACCTTCTGTGATATATTTCATCAATTCCGCACGCATGTCTGCAACAGTATGATTGGCCGCATAATCGATATACATACGCATGCCTACTTCTGCAATGCGATCACTCGACCTTTGCTTGGCATCATTGACTGCGATAATTCTGCCTTCACGATCCACAATGATCATCTGAGCAGATGTATACCTAAATACATCCTCAAAAAAATCCGGGCTAAAAATTTTTTGTTTTTCCATTGCTTCGAACCTCCCTTTTCCTTTTTATAAAGGCAATAAATCGATTTTTTGATTATTCAATTTTTAATTTACAGCAATCAAAAATTATACTCTTTTTTGCAGTTTTGTCAAACCTGTGTCCAAATATATGGTCCAGATACCATTGTGTCTTAAAAAAATAAAAGCGACCTATTTCTCATTGAGAAATAGGTCGCTTTTTAAATTAATTGATCGATCGAATCTTACCATCTACCGGAAGATCCTCCGCCTCCAAATCTTCCGCCTCGGTCTGAAGATCCTATCCTGATATTACCCAGACCTCCCGTGCGTCCTGCAATGATCAAAAAAATAAGCAGTGGAGCGATAGATGCACATGCTAGAAAAATCCCAATCGGCCGCCTCAAATCTCGTACCAATAAGGCCACCATGCCAAAAATTCCCAAAAATGCAAGAAGTCCATAAAGCACCGAGCGATATTCATGCTCCGTAAAGATCATCCTCACGAAATCGATTCCCAGCATCACAGCTTTGAACTCAAACATTGCGGGAGGAAGATCACGTTCCGTCGGCAATCTGGGACTACCAGAAACAACTGGCAATGATGCATAGTCAGACACTTCCCCGGCATTGTGTATCGGTTTTCCATAAAAATCAGATTGTACCCTCTGCACTTTCCCGATCATAAAATGAAGGGAGGGATTGGAAAGTAACAGCCAGCGAAATTCTTTCCATCGCTGACTCCTTTCCGAAAATAAATATCCACCAATAAAACGATAATATTCCGTCTTTCCTATGCGATCTTTTTTGAGCAATTCACCAACTCCCAGCTTATAGTCGACATCCTCCTTCAAGTCAGGATATATGTCACCCAAAGCAAACCGCTGCGCATGGCTGTAATAATCCCACTCATAATAGGATCCGCCATCTTTATCATCTCGATAATGATAGGTATAACGTTCTACGATCACACGTTTGACGCTGGCCGTGTCCGTCACATACATGTCACCTTCCAACCATACATGTGTAAACATGATCGTACACATCCAGCCACCCAATAGCAGTCCGCAGATCGCAGGAATCATTGTCCGACGCTCTTCCCAAAAATTCAGCATCAACTCATCCAGTGTGTAACTAAACCAGCCGATGATCATTCCACCAATCACAGCAATCGTCATCGAAATCCAATTGAAACCAAACTCCCATCCAAACGCACCAACAAAAAACACGGGAAACACGATGATCCCAACGATCGAACACCGCCGTTCATCGGTTCTACCATCCTCTCGGACAATGTGCTTGTTCATAAGAAAAATGCACCAACTCATCATCCCGATAAAAGGTCCAATGAAAAGAAGGCTCTTAAACACATGCGACTCGACCGACGTGATTTGCGGCGAATCACAGCCACTTAAAAATATCATCATCACAACTGCAACCGATACATTGATATATCTCCTCATGACTCTTTCCTCCCTGAAATGGATCTCGATTCTCTTAGATAACGATAAATTCGATCTTTTTTATTATTTACTTGTTAAAAAAAACAACCTATATTTATAACATACTATCAAATCATTGTCAATATCACTCGAATGGATCGAGATTTATTCTTCCCAATAAAAAAAGCTACCTAAGCCTTTTTTGTATATCTCGCCATTTTTTCATTCTTAAAGATAAACCTGATAATCCAAATGTATGGCAAATCATCCAAATATTTTTTTTATAAAAGATTTCACGTATTTTCTTAGACCTCCCTTGCTTTTTTGACTCATTAATTCTTTCAATTGCGGGAGGATCATCTCCGTCGCATCTTCTCCTGCCACAATCAACTTTTCCCCATCCAAAAGCTGTGCCCACCGTGCATCGCCAACGTGAGGATTGATAACTACGTCAGCATTTTTGACGTTTTGACGAGCAAGATTGTTTTGTAAAAGATCGATAGAGTTTTCAGCAATTTTATAAAAACCAAATTTATCGTCCTTGGTATTTTCACTGGCAAAGAAACCCGCATTCAAATTAACCGCTATGATCAATTCTGCTCCCATGTTTTTCAAAACATCCACGGGAACAGGTTGGGATAGCCCTCCGTCAGCTAACACTTTTCCCTCCCAATGCACAGGATTAAAAACCAATGGCAATGAGATGCTCGCCCTGATCGCAGAAGAAACCTTGCCCTTCGTTATCACAACCGCATCCCCACTCTTAAAATTAGTCGCCACCACGGAAAGAGGTATCTTTAAATCATCAAAATGTACCTTGTCTATGTTTTTTTCGATAAAATTTACCACCTTTTCGCCACCAAGCAACCCTTGGCTAAAAGACGGGTCCAGTAGTGAAAAAATCAACGTGCGATCAATCCCGAGAGCTATCTTTTCAATTTGTTTTATATCTTTCTTGTAAGCATAAAATCCACCGATCATTGCACCGATGCTTGTCCCGGCAATATAATCGATCGGAATGTTATTTTCTTCCAGAACTTTGATCACACCAATATGCGCCAAGCCCCTAGGACCACCAGCACCCAAAGCCAAACCAATTTTAGGTCGTTTCATTTTTATTCGAAAAAATAAATTTATATCACTATTGTATCATGATTCCACGTTCTCATCTTGTGCATTTCTATGAAATGATAATATCAAAACCGGCCAACAGGGACATGACCTCCGGCGATGAAAATTTTGCTTTTGCAATTTTATTGGCAGTCGGATCTATATAATAGTTTACCGCTCCAACAAAATTTGCCTTGCTCAAATTAGCATTGTGGAATTTACTGCCTTTCAGATCAGAGTTTGCAAAATCAGATCCGGTGAGATCACTATCCACAAAATCAGTTTCATGGATCTCACATCCGACAAATGCAGAATTTTTGATATCCAACATGCTAAAACTGCACAATTTTACCGCACAGTCATGAAATTTCCACGAAAGCAGAAACTTATTTATTTCACCAAAGACCACACCGCTTATTTTACATTCCGTGAATACAACATCGCAAAAACTGCAATTGACAATCTTTGAATTTGAGAAATTGCACCCATCAAAGACGCATTCGATAAATTTGGTGCCCGTAAAATCGGTTTCGGTAAAATTGCATCCATTGAATACGCAATTGGAAATCTCAAAAGACTCCCGTTTTTCCCCGGACCAATCTTCTTTTTGGATCGTTTGATCTTCAATGATGTTTTGCATATACGTAATTCGATTATATCATGACGCAAGATCTAACTTCAATAATACAAATAAAAGAGGTAGATTTCTCTACCTCCAGTAAGAATAATTCCTCCCTTTTTACAGAAAACCGCTAGATCTGGCAATCCCAACCAAACCAACAAGAATCCAAAAAGTATTCAGTAAGGCGTAAGCCTTATCCCGCTTCAGAATCGAACACCATGATAATAAAGCCGCATCAGTCGTGTTAAATATCCACACAAACATAAAAGGGCTTTGCGGTCCAAGCCAACTCACTAGTGAAAAACTGAATATGCGCATTGAAACTCCGACCATTTCCAGAGTTTTAATGTTGTTAAGTACAAATGCATTTAATACTTCTACAACATGCCTAAGTCTGCTCATTGTGCCTCCTTTTGTCTGATTTCTATTAAGGTACTTCTTACTATTAGACTAATGTATAAATGCTAACGTGACAAGTTTTGAGTGATAAAAACTCACAACAATAACTCAAAGATCTTACATTGTCAGTAACTTCCACTTAGTGCACAAAAAAGATAATTGCACAAGATATCGCGCAAATATTTATTTCAATTCATGCCAAATCAAACTAAAAAATAATTATTTATTTGTTCATAATCTATATTTTTTCCAACAATAGTCTTGGCACCGCAAAATTTACAGAACCCACTTTCTTCTAAAATTTGTTTTCCGCAATTTTCACAGAATATATTTTTATGCTAATTGATTACCACAAAATTTACAGAAGTTTCCTTCAAAATTAATTTTTTTTCCACAATTATGACAGAACCTTTTACCCTCAAGAAAATTTTCATCTGTATTTACTGGTTGAATATTATCCTGTTTGTCGGATTTGTTTCTTTTTTTCCTTTCATTCTCTATCTTAATTGCTCCATACAGAGGGGCAACAAGTATGAGCCACCAAACTAAAACCATAAAAACTCCTTTTCCATTAAGCGCGATGAGTTGGTATCCTTTTTCGATTGTCCATAAAATTATTCCAAGATACATCGCCCATCTGTGCCCCTTATATATAAAAAAGAGAACAGGTATATAAATTATCAAACTATAAAGAACATCAGCTAGGGGCATAATATCAAAATATCCAAGGATCAGAGATGCTATTATAATTCCCCCAAGAATTAAAGTGGCCTGTCCTCTTTTTGACCTTGTCATACCTAATTCGTCATACTTTTCTACTTGCATTTTGAATTCTCTCTCTGCTTTTTCACTCGCTTGTTTTTTTTCTTCATCTTTTTCTTCTTGCAACTGTAATTTAAATGATTTCATAAATAGAGAGTTTATTACAAATAAAAAACAGCCCAAAAAAGACTGTCGGCATCAAAAATGTGGTTTTGTGTTTTTCGCAAAAACATTGAATTGCAACTTTTTAATATTAATCTATTTTAAAAATAGCACTTAGTTGGGAAAATGCAAGTTTTTTTATTCAAAGAATGAAAATTAGTTCGACTCAAACCAGACCAAATCAAACTAAAAAATTCCATATGACTATAGCATCCTTTTCACACCATCCCGGTCTAGTACCTCCTTTTAGACAATTTTAAGAGGTTTTTTGACCTTTTTGGATGAGTATCGATCTTTGTCAAATGAGACAAATGAGACACTGCAATAGTATGAAGTCTCATTCACAAAAATTTGACTTATCAGATTAATTGTTACAATAGTCACGAAATTCTTTCGTCTAAACGCGAAAATAGATTACTAACCATGATCAGCCTACCAAGTGCCTCATGATGCGGCATTTGCTCCTCATCTCCATGACTTAGATTATTACGCCACCAAGTCATCAAACCCATTGTCGTAAGCCTAAAACCCATTTGTTCATTAATTTCCTGAGCTGTTTCAAGATTATTAAGCTTAATTTTTGGATCATTCTCATTAAACACATTAGCCATCAGTTTTTGTCCATCCATTTTTTTTAACAAAGATAAGTCCTGCACTGTTTTTTCAAATTTCTCTAAAGATTTTCTAACAGCTTCATTTAAATGACCATCCACAAACATTTTCTTGCAATCAGGCAAAAGTGTTGGATGCAGAGGAAACGTATCAAGAATTTTTTGTACTGCTATTGGTGGTGGAACGATTTTTGGTCTTTGAGTTGGAAGTTTTAATTCTTTAATTTCTTTTTTTAAATCAACTCCTAGTAGAAACAATTGACTTGCAAGCTCAGAGGCTTCTTGTTCCAAAATTGGATTTCCTTCCGAATGTCTCTTTTCAATAGCCCTTGGAAGAATTTCGCGAACAATTAACTTTAAGGTTCGAGGTTTCTCTTTAATAAGATTCCTTATAAAAACAGAAAATGCTTCCTTCTTATTTACTTTTTTTGGAATATATTCCACAAGCCCTCGTGTTTTTGCAATCGTCATAAGGGAAAATGAGCTTCTATACCCATCTAACGGAATAAGTCTTCCTAACTGTTCAGCGAGGATGCGTATGTTTTGAATATTCGCAGCGGATAGCATTTTGAATTTTCGCACTTTATTTTTTTTCGAAACAGTCTTGTGATTGCTTTTTCCTAATTTCATAATTTCTTAAACTATTATATGGTTACATAAAATCCCGAGACACCTTAGTGACTCGGGATTTTTTTGCTATTTTTTCGCCAACTTCTCCTGCAAGGAATGAATGATCACGGTATTTGCAATATTCTGCCAAAGCACCTTGCTCTTTCCAGTTTTATTAGGGTTACTATTATATTCCCTAGTATGAGCTTCCAAAACTTGTGAGACTATCTTAGATCCGTGCTTATCAAGAAATTCCTTCGGATCAATCACCCATACATAACATCCATTCTTCTCTTCCAATAGAAATCGAAGGGCTGCAAAAATCGGCATGGAAAAACCCTTTGATAGTTTATATCCAACAGTCTTGTTTGAGAATGGAAGCTTCACGGTAACAGGCTTCTTGTTATCTCCCCTTCCACGATATTTTTCAACACCGTTTATACCGCCAAATTTCTTTACACCAACCTCCTTTGCATAACTCTCAAATTTCGAATAGAGGTGCTCATATGTTTCAAGAATTGAGGGGAGTAGCTTATAAAGTTTTTCATACGTAGGTCTGTTTTTTTTATTCAACCATTTAGTAAAACAGGTAGATATTCCGGTATAAGCAACTGTTGGCTGGCTACTACTATCATACAGATCCTTATTCAAAGCAGTTAGTAGGGCGAGCAATTCCTCTATGGGAAACATCGCCTCATCGCTATCCAAGTTCTCATTCTCAAAATAAATTACCTTTTGACTATAACCACCTAGCGCATCCTTGATAGGTAAAAATTCATTATCAAGATTAACTATAGACTTTTCAGTCACCTGAACACTGGTATTCCTTGCTCTTGCCAATTTGGTAGCAAACCCCTCAGCACCTTCAACAACAGTAATAAATATAGGAAGATCCTCTAATGATTCATCCTCCATTTTCTTCTTTAGAACCGCGTATGTATGTCCACCATCAACTAATCCTCCTTTTGGATTTCCGTCTTCATCCACCCCAAAATCAACCAGGATTTTCTTTTCGTCCCCATCTACATTTGGATAGTAGACTTTTTCAGCAATCAAGACAAGCCCCCTATTGCAGTCTGTAAAATACTCTGGCTCTTGCTCTAACGTGTCAATCATCTGTCGACAAGGCTTTGCGTTAATATCGGGTTTTCTAGGATTCGGGGTGGTTGGAAAATTATTAGGTAAGTTTTTAAGCAAAATAAAAAGGAAATGAGTTTTAATAACATCGTTTCCCTCAGGATCGTAATAGTTTAATTTTCTTCCGATTGTTCTTGCTTGAGAGTAGTTAAACTCCAAGACTTGCTTTGTCTGTGACATAGTTTTGTCATTAAAATTAGTTAATTTTTCGCTTCGCTGAAAGCAATATTACTTCAGTTAGCTGAACTTGCGGTAAGATTACCTGCAAATCTAATACGAGTATAACAAAAATATTTCAACTTGTCAATATCTCTTTTCTTTCATCTGCACGGGATGTAGGAATCGAACCTACGCCAAAGGTTTTGGAGACCTCTATACTACACCTGTCACTCACGAGTGACGGGTCGGACACTATACGAATCATTTGCACGGGATGTAGGAATCGAACCTACGCCAAAGGTTTTGGAGACCTCTATACTACCACTATACGAATCCCGCAATTTTTATTATTTTAAACCCAATCTCTTCATTAAACTCATATATACCGAACCGCTTGTTTTTAATCCCTTCTCCCTATTACGTGCCAACTGTTCATTTTCAAATGCTTCATAATAGATCAGTTCCGGTTTTTTGTTCTTTGTGGTGTTATTTTGTCCTGCACAATGTTGCGCGAGACGTTTACGCAAATCAGCTGTATATCCAATGTAAAACTCCTTATCGCCACACTTTTGCAATTTTAGCACATACACATAGTACATCACAATTTGAATTTATTTCACAGGAGACCTCTATTGCACCTGTCACTCACGAGTGACGGGTCGGACACTATACGAATCCCGCCTGCCTAAATCTTGTAAAAAAATTGTAGCCGTCACGCCATTCTCACCATTCATCTTTATACCAAAATGTCTTTACATACTTGCAGTACAAGATTTTGGCAGGCACGCCGTATCCACATTCTATTGTAACGATTATTTCATTTTTTGTCACATTCTGAGCCCACGAGCAGAATTGAACTGCTGGCCTTTTCCTTACCATGGAAATGCTCTACCATCTGAGCTACGTGGGCACAATCCTTTACAGATAAAGCCGACACTTTACAGTAATCGGCCGCATCCGCTATGTCTTCCTCTGTATTTCTTTCGTTTGGGTTTACACTGAGCAAGTCCCTACTTGTGGGACGAGTCGACGTGTGGGCCGGGAGGGATTTGAACCCCCGAAGACCGAAGTCGCCTGATTTACAGTCAGGTGCATTTGACCACTCTGCCACCGACCCAGTTCAATATCAAATATAAAAAATGAAGAATCAAAAATATTTTTGATATTTGATTTTTCATCTTTAATTTAATACTGAGCCACTTGTCAGACTCGAACTGACGACCTGCGGTTTACAAAACCGATGCTCTACCAATTGAGCTAAAGTGGCATACTTTTTTATAATGTCCTCGTTAAACGTTTTCTCAAATCTTTCTTTTCATCACTACTTTTGAGAAACTTTTCTCTATTCATTGTTTCTTCTTTGTGTAGATATGCCTCATAACAAATTAATACCACTAGATTCCCGTTTTCACGGGAATGACACTAAAAAATCAACATTAAACAAACCCTTTCCGTATCAGTATACACTGACAGAAAAAAATAATCAACACGTCTCAAGCCTATAGGACACGATCAAGGTTTTTCATTGCAACTTGTGCGCGCTTGTGTCGAGGATCCAGACGTAACACATATTTGTAACACTCTCGCGCATCTGCAAATTGTTCGTGTTCCATGTAGTAATCCCCCAATTTCTCGTATTTTTTACTGTCTTGTGGCGCCTCCTCGATCTCGGTCATCAGTGCCAGCTCTTCAGGATCTCTCGTTTCGCCGTTCTCGATCTTATCACTTACCATGCTCTTCTTCCGAAGGGTGACGATCTTGTCACCGCTTCCATTGCTTGATCCTGCATATGCCGTTTTTGCATCTTGCGTGCTATGACGATCTTTCCATGAGAGACTGTTTTTGATCCGTTGCGATGCCCCTTCGCTTGCGCCACGCAAATACCTCTTCCCCGAGCTGAAGTGCTGTCGGATCCCTTTGTGCTCTTGCAAAACAAAATTGCCAGAATCACGATCTTTCGATGATACTTTTGTAAGAAAAATGATCAAAATCGCTACAGCAAAAACGATAATTATGGGCGGGACAATCAAATAAATCATAACAGTTATTACAAAATGTATTTACACCTAATCCAATAATACATTTAGAATGCAAAACGTGCAAATTCCCCAATCTCGATCTTTTCACCGATCTTTGCGATATGTTCAGTGAGGTACTCTTCCACTGTTTTATCCGGCTGTTTGACAAAGGATTGTGTCAAAAGTGCGAGTTCCCCGCGCAATTTTTGCTCTTTTCCCGCCATGATCTTTTCCATGATATCCGCCGGCTTGCCCTCATTTTTCAGTTGTGCGGTCCAAATTTCCCGCTCTTTGGCGACGAAATCACTGTCCACATCTTCCGGTCGCAGGCATTGTGGAGCGCTTGCAGTAATATGCATCGCGATGTCGCTGGCAAATTTTTGGAAATCCGCATTACGCGCAACAAAATCCGTCTCACACAAGACTTTTACCATCGCACCCATTTTTTGATTGGAGTGTACATACGTGCCAATGATACCCTCACGTGCATCACGCGTGGCTTTTTTTAGCGCCTTACTCTGTCCACTTTTACGCAAGATCTCAATTGTCTTCGCTTCATCTCCCTTTGCCTCATCAAGTGCTTTTTTTACATCAACAATTCCTGCGCCTGTTTGTTCACGGATTTTTTTTATTTGTTCTAATGTGCTCATATAGCTTTGAATTTTAGAATTTTGAATAGAAAATTTTATCCTCTCCCGTTATCTACATTTATCGCAACGCTTTACAAAAATGCGCCAAAATCATCGTCAGTGAAGAGATGGCATCGTCATTTGCAGGGATTGGATATGCAATACCCTCTGGATTGACGTTTGTATCCGCCAAAGCGATCACGGGGATCTTCATATGCATTGCTTCGCGAATCGCAAGTTTGTCCAATTCGACATCCGTCACAAAAATCGCGCCCGGCAGGTCTTTCATGTCTGCAATACCTCCCATACGACGATCCAGTTTTTGCGCTTCTTCTATTTTTTTCATTTGCTCAAATTTCGTGTATTTTTTTATCTCACCTTTTTCGATCTGTTCTTGCAAACGCACCATGTATCTGGTACGGCGACGAATATTGCTGAAATTGGTGAATGTGCCCCCAAGCCATCTCTCTACAACAAACGGATTACCTGTATATTTTGCAATATCGGTCACGAGGTCATGCGCTTGTCTCTTTGTGCCTACAAAGAGAATTTGTTTACCACTCTTTTTTACTGAAGCAATAAATGCCAACGCCTCTTTCATTCGTTCAACCGTCTTTGCAAGATCAATGATGTTGATATTGTTTCGTGTCGTATAGATGTATTGATCCATGCGCGGATTGCGACGTGATTTTTGATGACCAAAATGAACACCCGCTTTGAGGAGTGATGCCATCGTTAGGTCAAGACTATTGAGATCGATCGTCTCAAAAATGTTCTTTCGTGGAGTTTTTGATTCCACGACACCGTCTTCTGTCTTTATGGTCTTCTTTCGTGCCATATGTTTTATCCTTAAAAATTATACGCATATATCACCGATGCAACCCTTACCGGATCGGGACGAAAAAATCCTGCCGGCAGGAATGGATTGCGTGAATATACGCTTGATAAATAATGCACCAATATTAGCGCATAATCAGACCCTTGTCAATTTTTGTTTCTTATGTTAGGCTGTGTGGAGTATATTAAGTACATATTAACCACTTGACGCACATCCTATGAAAAAAGGCACTCATCCAAAATATTATACACAAGCGATCGCAACATGTTCTTGCGGCGCAGTTTTTGAAGTTGGAAGCACGCGAGAAAAAATTTCCATTGAAACATGCTCGCAATGCCATCCAATCTACACAGGCAAGCAAAAAATCGTTGATGCGACAGGACGCGTTGACCGATTCAAAAAACTTGCAGAAAAAACGCAAAAGGCGAAAGAATCACGCAAAGTGGCAAAAAAAGTAGCAGTAAAAAAAGTGGTAAAATCAAAGAAAAAGATCAAGACTGCTGCGTAGCGATACTTCCCAAAAAACACCGCCTTTTCTATGTCGGTGTTTTTATTTTGACGACGTGACCATTGTGCCATATAGTACATAGTAGAAAGAGAAATTGAATTGAAAATTATGCAAGACATCATTGATAAAGTAAAAAAAGAATATCGTGAGATCGGCGAAGAACTCGCCAATCCGCTCATCGCACAAAACACAGAACGCATGATCGTTCTGAGCAAAAAACAGGCAGAGATGAATGCCGTGATCGCCAAGATCGATGAATTCGAACATGTGGTCAATGCCATGAAAGAAAATGCCACGATCATCAATACAGAATCTGATCCGGAACTCACACAAATGGCTGTAGAGGATAATGTTTCTTTGGCACAAAAAAGCGAACAGCTGGGGAAAGAATTGGAAATACTCCTTTTGCCTGCAGATCCGCGCGACACCAAAAATGTTATCATGGAAATCCGTGCCGGTGCCGGCGGTGACGAGTCAGGTCTGTTTGCCACTGATTTGTTCCGTATGTATTTGCGTTTTGCCGAGATCAACAACTGGAAAACATCCATCCTCCATTCCAACGTCACCGAAGTAGGGGGCTACAAAGAGGTGATTTTTGAGATCGAAGCGCCTGCCGGTGCCACGTCTGTTTACAAGCTCATGAAATATGAGTCCGGCGTTCACCGCGTACAGCGCGTACCAGAAACAGAAAAGCAAGGTCGCATCCACACATCTACCGCCACAGTCGCCGTTTTGCCGGAAGCAGAAGAGGTGGAGATCGACGTCAATGAAAAAGACCTCCGTATTGACACATTTGCGTCATCCGGTCCCGGCGGTCAAAGCGTCAATACGACAATGAGTGCGGTACGCATCACACATATTCCCACCAATACAGTCGTTTCTTGCCAAGATGAAAAGTCTCAGCATAAAAATAAAGCAAAAGCGATGAAGGTGCTTCGATCGCGCCTCTTGCAACTCGAAGAAGAAAAATATGCCAAAGAGATCGGCGATGCGCGCCGAACCCAAGTGGGCACTGGTGACCGCAGTGAAAAGATCCGGACATACAATTTCCCGCAGGACCGCATCACCGACCATCGCATCAAACAAAGCTGGAGCAATATAGAAAGCGTCCTCAATGGAAATCTCACCAATATTATTCGCGCACTGCAAGAAGAAGACATCCGCATCAAACTTGCCAAACAGGCATCATAAAACTCTTCGGAGATCTTACAAAAAAACGCTCCTCCCGTTATGGGAAGGAGCGTTTGTTTTACGCAGTATAAAACCTACACACTCATATGATACATGAGGTTGAAAATCAAAACGATCGCAAGAATGACCACAAGAAAAAGATAGATCACTTCTTGTTTCGATTGAATTATCCCGTTTGTTTTTTCGTCCAAAAATGTTCGTAATCGATCAAGCATATTTTTTTTATTTTAAAAAATTAAAACCCTGCAAAAACCCTGCACGAAGAACCATCTGCCGGCGTCACATCTGTAATAACCTCACATCCGTCTTTTTTGCAACAAAACACTTCAGTGTCATGCGGCGTTGGTGGCACAGCACCATTTGTGCGATAAACCGAAAAATAATATTCTCCAGTGCCAGAACTAGATCCTGCCTGCGTAGCATATGCGAAATCCAATTTTGCAAGATCAGACCATTGCGCATCAGAGCCCTCACAAACAGACCCCTGCAAACCTGGTAAAGATATTTCCTTTTTTACCAATACGCACTCTTCGATCTTTGGAAGTAGCTGACGTGCTTCCGCATAGGCAGCTGAGCGATTTGCCTTGACCTTTGCTGTGGATAATGCAACCAAAACATTCGCCGCCAACAATCCGATAATTGCCATGATAATTAAAAGCTCAATGAGCGTAAACCCTTTTTTATGCATACCTTGTCATAAATAATTACTTAAAAAATATCCTTACAAAACATTATATCATACTACATCGTCTCTTGCCCATATACTATGATTTTTTCGTAAATGATAAAAAGCGATTGCTCCACACACTGTTCGATATGTGATCAATGCGATAAGAAACACCGTGATCGTCACTGTTTGTGTCACATATGCAATGCAAATGATACTTGCATAGGTAATGAATCCAAATACAAATGACAGATTGTACCGTTTATACCCCTTTTGCGATATACTTGATAAGATCCACCCATAAAGCGATGCGAAGAAATGCACACCCATATACACCGCACCTAAAAAGATCCATAGCCACACAAAAGGATACCCATTACCATACAGCGCAACAATACAAGCGATGCCCACTCCGGAAAAAAGAACAACCGGCAAGAACGTACGAATACACATGCGATCAATTTTTGCGATCACCGATTGGATACGATCGGCATGCATACGCACCGATGGAAAAAACACACTGACAAAAAGTTGTGTGATCCGTGCACCGATCACTACGATTGCCGTAAAATATACCGCATATACACCGGCAGTTTTCACGCCAAGCACAGCAGCAATGATCAACGTGTCCGCATTTTTGATCACGCCATTGACCACCGCATTAATGAGACCAAACGCATTATAATGGAATACTGTGTTCATTTTTTCCACATCCCATGCCTTCACCGTCAACAGGCGACGTGTAGCAATTCCTCCTGCAATAGTAAACGCTCCCCCTGCAATCGTCAGTGCCAATGCATAACTTGCAAAAGTACGATCATGCATCCCCCACATAAAGATCACCAAAAAGATCACGACAACGATTCCCTCTCCGAGTCGCAAGATCGCCTGCCACACAAATTTTTCATCTGCACGTAAAAATGCGTCCATCATGCGTTTTGTAGAAAATACCACCGCAAAACCCAATGCGTACAAAAAAACACCTTGTGACATCTGTACAAAATGAAAGAAATGAAAAACACTTTCCGCCAAGAGTGAAAAAACAATGATGTTGATCCCAAACATCAAAAGAATTGATGACATGAGTCCTTTTTTATCTTCTTTTTTTTCTGAAAGAAAATACAACGCCGATACATCCAGCTCAAGCACATACAATAATGACACGATTTGCGCAATAGAGAAAAATACGGAATACAGCCCATATTCCTCTGGACCCAAGACGCGCGCAACAACAACATTGGCAGAAAAAAGCAACGCAAAAGCACCTAACCCGCCCACAATCGATACGGTAAGATTTTTGGCGAACTGCATTGTTCGTGCTCCCGCATCGCCACCGATCACGATCCTATGGATGACATTGGCGAGTCGATGCATTTTTTCTCTTGTAAACAGTGTATTCATGTTGTGTGTTTTTTTATCGCTTTATCATATATATCCATGAGACGTGTATAGTATATTTTTTCATTATTGATCGCAGATACGCGTTCGCGTGCTGACACGCCCATACGTTCACCCAATGACGGATCATCGATAAATTTCTGCATTTTATCCGCAAGATTTGCCGCATCTTCCGACTGAAAAACATACCCGCTCACGCCATCTTCGATCATCTCCTTTGTGCCTCCAGCATCCGATACAATCACCGGTGTTGTACATGCCATGGATTCCGAGATTGCGATCGGTGAATTGTCATACCACACTGACGGAAGTACTGCAACCGCCGCCTGTTGCATCAGCATAAACCATTCCCGACTGCCCTTTTGATGAAATCCCGCAAAACTGATCACATCAACCAGTCCCTCTTTGTGCACAAGATCACGTAATCTATTTTCTTCCGGACCTTTGCCGGCGATCACACAGCGCCATTCACCCAGCGTACCGCGTTCTTTGAGTTTTTGTATCGCCGCAATCAATACCGGCAAACCCTTCTCCTGTGCGATCCGCCCCATATACAAGAAGAAATGACTCTTTGGAACGGTTTGCTCGGGATACGACCGAAAATTCAACACGTTGCGCAAAATCACGATCTTCTCTGCGGGTATACCATACGTCACACAGATATTTCGCATAAATTCGCTTGGCGCCACAAAGATGTCCACATCATCATAAAACCGACGCCATCGATTGACATAACCCTCGATCATACCAACGAAACTTTCACTCCATGAATTGTCAATTGATTTGTTCAAAAAGATTTTGTAATATGACCCGTTCTGGCATGAATTATCGATTTTGCCATGGGAAAACAATGTGTAATTTGGACAGATCGCGTGATAATCCGATAATTTAAATACGATTGGCACACCGTGTTTTTTGAGTACGCGAAAAATGCCCGGCGTCAAATAATGATAAATATTGTGCACATGGGCAACATCCGGTTTCTTTTTTTGGAGCAAGAGATCCAATTTTTTCATTGCTTCACGATTGTAGAGCACGCGTGGCAAAAGCCGTATTTTTTGCCACATATTCTTGGTAGCGCGAATATCGAAATGCTCGGCAAAATACACGTTCTCACGCGCATACTCATTATCCGGATCATGCATTGCAAAAACCATCACTTCATGTCCCATTGATTCAAGAAGTTCTTTGGTCTCAAAAAAAGCCGACACTGACCCGCCACCGCGTTTTTTACTGTAATATTTGTGTATTTGTAATATTTTCATATCTCTATCATCTCATCCATGTTATAATAAAGCAATATACAAAAAAAGTCTAAAAAATAATCCCTCCATTATGAACGATGATCTCTCAATTGCCTCAAAAGAAACCTCCGGCATACTCCTCATAATTGGCCTCGTCACCATTCTTCTCGTTCACATCTTTTTTCTCCTTCCCTTTCCCATCACGTGCGGTGTGACAGCGCTTTATGTGCTTGTAATCTTTTTTCTCCATCGACCGCTAGAAGGATTTTTTGCACTGCTTGTCATACGTGCATCTGTTGATTTTTTGGATACATATTTTTCCGTCTCTTTATCCGAAACCATCACGTTAAATGTTGCGGCGATCCTCGGTCTGCTTCTCATCGCCATGACATGTGTACTTGCACTTACACATCGCAAAGACCTGTTTCGTCGCCCACTTGTTGTATCATTTGGACTTTTTATCATTTTCAGCGCAGGAAGTATCTTTTATTCCATTGACCAAGGTGCGACATTTGAAGAAACCTCCCGCATCATCAGTATTTTTGCCGCATTTCTCGGTACGCACATCTTGTGCATAAGAGTACCACACGCACGTAAAACACTCATCACAGCGACACTTTTTGCAGCGATTCTCCCGCTGACATTTGCAATTTTTCAACTGGCATCCGGTACCGGTTATAGCGACAATACCGGTACAGAAGGACGTCTCTTTGGCACATTCAAACACCCCAACTCTTTTGCATCTTTTCTTTTGGTCGTGATCGCACTGCTCACGTATCGTGTCTTTGAAACATTATCCCAGCGGTACAACCGCAACACTGCTTTGACACTCCTCGGTGTTACTGTGACCATTCTTCTCCTCACCTTCAGTCGTGGCGGTTGGTTTGCATTTTTGATCTTTTTTGGACTTTTCGGACTTTTGCGCGCACCAAAAGTGATCTTTGTTATTATTGCGATCGCAGTCACATTCTTTTTTACATCACAAACTGTTCACGATCGCATTGAGGATATTTACAATCCACCGGCCGACAGTTCGATCCGTTGGCGCATTCAGCAATGGAAAAATGCTGTTGCCGCGTGGCAGTTATCACCGATCTATGGCTATGGCGCCGGTACGGAAATTGCGATCTTTGAAAAAGAACAGGGCTATTACGCAGGCAATCCCTACACGCACAATGACATCATCAAAGTACTCCAAGAAACAGGCATCATCGGCACCGGCTTATTTTTACTGCTTCTCGGTGTCACATGCATCCGCTTGATCAAAACATATCACGCGACCCAAAACGCGAGCGAGCGACTCTTTGTATTGATCATTCTCCTGCTCTTTATCGCACAGATCGGCTTTGGCATGAGTTCAAACATCTGGCGTGGTACAGCAGTGCAATGGTTTCTCTGGGCACTTATTGCATGTGCGCTTTCATATAATGCACCACGCAAAAACTCACATCAGCTACACAAAAATTAACTCTTTGGTCATACCAAAACGAAAGGAGCAGGTTACAAACCTGCTCCTGCAAAATCCCACTGTCCTTCGGACATCTCCCTTTACAAAAGGAAGAGTCTTCCATGTTTAGCATTTCTAATAAGCTGCAACCATTGACAATCGATCGATCTCTTCTTGCAATAAGTCCATGTTCTTTTGGATCATGGTTTTTTGTTCTTTGGTAATAGTCGGCGCAAAGACCGCTTGCTCCATACTGCGGATGTATTGCCTGATGTACAATGGTGTGTTGCGCGCCTCGTCAAAATACGCCACCGTGCGTCCTTGTGGCGGAAAGAACATGTGCACAGAATTATCCTCATCATAATAGATCGTCTCACGATCGATCTGCGCCGCGATCTCATCAAGCGTACGCAATTGTCGCATGAATTCTTCTTTATCACTGTCAGTCATTTTTGTTTTTACATTCATCAGTAACGCCTGAGATGTCTGCATCTCATTTACCATCGTGTAGAGACGCGTCATTTTTGCGTGCATGATGTTGTAGTGATCTTGTTGCTCCTCGCGAATGAGAAGTTCACCATACGCCAATCCAGCATTGCACATCAAAAAAACGATGTATATGGTACACGCACCTGCAAAAAGTATTCCCGTAATTAAAAGTATTTTTTTCATCATAATTGATTTGATATATATGCCATTTTTTCTTTTGTATTGAGACTTGCACATTTGTCATCCTGAACTCGTTTCAGGATCTAGTTAAGCCATACATGCGAGATCCTGAAACAAGTTCAGGATGACATGGCTATTAGATAAGCTCTAGCACACATCCATCTTATCAATTTTCTGCTACAAAAGAAAGAAGCCCTGCAAACTGTTATAGTTTACAGGGCTTCGGTTGAGGTCCGTGTTACTTATTCGACACATACGTTTCCGTTTGTGCCGCCCAGAGAGCTCTGAACACATTGTCTACCTTGAGGGTAGCAATGTAGTCGTAGATCCGCGAGCCATCCCCGTTAAACATCCAACGGGGATTGAGGATCCTGATGTCAATCAGCTCCTGTTCGTACCAAGCAAGCTTGGTGCCGAATCCGCCTTGGAGATATCCGGAGTCCTTACCCCAGAGGTACCCGAGATTGGCGTTGAATGTGGGAGTCAGTCTCCAATGATTGACATCATCGAGATACCAGTCATAGAGATCTGCCGACCCAAACAACACGAATTGACGATTATCGTACGGGTCATACTTCCCCTTAGAGTCATGATAACTAACATTATAAGGATGGATGTAGTGAATCCCCACTTCCCAGAATGGAAGAAGTTTCTCACCGGCACCGCGCCCTGACTCATCGCCGTAACGCAGACGAGCCTCGATCTGACTCTCGGTCTGCTGTGAGCTAAGCTTGGAATTCCAGCTATCAGTTTCCTGACGCAGAATACCCAGCTCTGCTTCGGTTTCGCGATGCCTGTCGTGATGATATACACCACTCACGCCACCGCCAACCGTCCTATAGTCGGAATTAGACCATTGGCCTTTTTTCCGATCATAGGTGTCAGCACTCCCTTCGGTATAAGTCACATACCCTCCAGCATCCAACTTGCCCATACGGAGTGGACGGACACGTGCCTTGATGTTTGTGCTCTCACCATGCCGATCCTTATCCCCTCCACCAAATGGTGAGAACTTGGAATGAGTAATGTCGAAAGCGTCCACGGATTGTATTCCGCGGAATTTCACTTTCGGCTCCGGCGGTTGCTCTTCATCACCAGCATACGCCGATGATGCAATGAGCAAACACATTGCGATCAAACATAAAAGTTTTTTCATAATCACTACCTCCCTATTTGTCTTTGATATTCCTTCATAAAATCCCATGTGCTGGCGACTTTGATGACGGCATTGTTTTCCTGTTGTGCCACTTTAGAAGGCTTTGATACCTTTTGTGGCTTTTCAACAACAGCATCTTTTTTCTCCACCACCTGCACAGTTTTGACAACTGGCGATGGCGAAGGAGCTAGCGTTTCCGGCTTTGCAATGACAACCTTCTCCGGCGCCCTTGCAATAACCTCTTGCTTTGGCACTGGTGGCGGTTGCACGCGTGGTTGTGCGATCTCTTGCGAGACTGCACTTCCACGTTGTTCGCCTGCTTCCAGCGTGACGATCTGACGCGTTGCCGCACCGGAACTGTTCACACTGATCGCAAGAGCCGTGATTGGCACTTCTGTACTTACTGGTGTGATGAGTCGCCACCATGTACGATTTTTTTCATCGTACCCGATGACATCACCTTTCACCGTGTAGCGCACAGATGCACTACCGATCTTGCCATTCTTCCACTGCGCTGTATCAGACGACAGGAGCGAACTCCATGCCGACTGCACGACATCAAGACCTTTTAACGTATCTTGCGTCACAGTGGCAGCGAGTAGCATGTGTGGCAGAAGCCACACGAGAAAAGATATAACAAGTATTCTTTTCATTCTACATCCCTCCTGTCATGTTTTGAATATGGGCTTTCTGATACATCCCGAGCAGAAGCTCGAACTGTTCAGAAAAATCCTTCCGTTGACACATACCACGAGCCGTCATCGACTCCCATGCCGTGTCCATAAACGACGCAATACTGCCATCCACCATACTTGACAGAGCACCCAGCCCCATCAATCCCGGCGTACCACCAAGTGGCAACCGCAACCGTGACACAAATTTCTGCCACGGCGTGATAAGGGGGTTTTTGGCAAGCAATTTCTCCATATCCTCTTCGGACAGGTAACTTGCCACAATTTCCCCATCAGGCAACTTCAACTGATATCCGATGTCAGAAAGCATCTTCTTGCGAAAAGCCTCCCACTTCGGATCACCGTCGACGACAGCAATCTCTTGCACATCATCAGTGGTCATCACAACCCCGAAACCTTCAATACGCTTTTTCCACGTATCGTTGATCACAGGAATTGTCTTGCCAAGTTGCTTCATGAGCTCGATCCGATATTTTGGTTCTTTTTCGAATTTCGCCCAATCATAGGTTTGCTCATCTACGATCGTGTACTCGTACCCAGGTACGGCACCGATCGGAGACGCCAGCCACACGCCACCATCCTTATTGGTAACTGCAAAAGCGTATTCACCGCGTAACATATCATCCTTGTCACCAAGGCCAACACACTGCGCAGGGATCATCGCCCACGGATTTTTGTCACCAAATGCCTGACTCGGCACAGAATAACAAAATCCCTTGACCATCGGTGCATTTTCATCTTTCAATGACACACCGACGAATGGGAATACACCCGAGAATGACTTATCCATCTCGACAAGAAATCGCGATGGTACAACACCGGTAAAATTAAAAATTTTACCACCGGCTTTTTCCAGCTGGTCGGGATGCATTACCGTCATCCCTTGCTCTGGTTGTGTAAGTGCAAAATTTGGCATTTGACTAGCACAGCCAGTCAAAAACAAAAACCCTAAACAAATAGAAATCACTGTGATATTTTTCATGATCCTTCTCCTTTTATGTAGATTTATAAAATTTTTAAATTAACACGAACCATTGTGACCTGTGTAGATCACGCATAAATACACAATTTTTTCTGTATTTATGCGCCATATCTCTACAGATTGTTAACCGTTTATTTTATCACAAAATCAAGAAAAAGTCAATAGCTGTGGCAAAAAGAAAAAACCGGGGTAATCCTATTAAGAATTACACCCGGCTCGTGATCACTGACACTGCTACCTACTTATACAGGTTGGCTGGCACGCTGTAGAGCGGTCCCCTGTTGACTGTGAGATGGTGCCCACTTGGTCCACCATCTTCCGATCCATCTTGCCGGAAAGTGTATCCCCGACTTTTCAGCCAGCCAATGGCTGATTCATGGGACGGCAGGTCTCTTGCGCAGTCCAGGTGGATCATCCATCCATCTACGTTGGCGAGAGTCTTGACCTTGTATCCGGAACCTTTCTTAATGATTTCGAATGCGTAGTCATAGTCCTGCGCCCATCCGTCTGCGCGGAACCTTTCACCACACGACAGATTTTCCGTGAATGTGACGTCGGCATTCCTGCTATTTCTTGCAGGCGCCGGTGAGGCACACGCAGAAACGATCAATACCGTCAACATCATAAAAAAGAACCCTGTAACTTTTGTCTTCATGACATTCTCTCCTTGTTTGTATTTTTTTAATATCATGCCATCATGCGATAGCACAAAAAAAATTGGTCTGTCATACTTTAATAGCATAACAGACCATTATACACCTTTTTAGAGTCCTTGTCAAGGGGCTCTGGGAAGGCTTTTCTTGAAAACCAGTGACTCACTGCTTTTGGGCACTGTACTCACTGGCACCGTTGATGTCGGCGATCCGCTGATGATAAAGAGAGAAATCGTATCATAACTCCCTCGATGATCAGTGAATGGCTCTTGTGTACCTGGCTCAAACACTTGTTTGTAACTTTCGCCAGGATATGTCAACTCTGGTAATTTTGCCAAAATAGTGGTTTCGTTACCATAATTGTGCATACAACTACCATCCGGCCATGCGCGAGGATAAAAAACCCCTCCACTCACACGACCACGCTTAGCTTTGTACTGAATGCCCTTTGATTTTGTCGGGCGATACTGCACTTCGATAGCATCAGCGCCATTTGGTTGCAACGCCATGATCGCATCTGGTACACGTCCGCTGAACTCACCTTCATCACACGTCGCCACAATTGCAGCGGATGCAGGATGTTTCACAGCAGGCGTCGGTGGTGGTGCAACGGAAACTGTTGTAGTAACCAGTGGCTGTAAAGCCTCACCCCATACACGCTTGAATTGACTGCCCTGTGTCGGACAAACATCAAGCAGGGTTAATCCTGATTGAGGATTTTTGAGATAATTCTGCAATTTGCGCAGAAGCTTATCACTGATATCAATATTTTCCTTGCCACCAGGTCCGGTAATGATCACCGTTCGACCTGTTCCCGATACTCGCACAATTTCCGTGCCGATCGTGAACGATCGAGTAAGTTTTGCGGCAACATCACCGCGTTGCTTTTCTGCAACAATTGTGACTGTTCTCGCCGCATACGCCGATCTGGCCATGCCAACTAACAGCACACAAAACAACATTACAATACATACACGCCACGTTTTCATACCCAACCTCCCCTATTTAAATTTGGTATTTTCCATACCTTTTTTTTCAAGAACAACCTTTGAAGTCAGACCTCTTCCGACTCTGCATGTGGCGCAACTATTTTGCGCCACACAGCAGAATTGTGATCTTTTGAACACTTTTCTACGGATAGACAAGTGTATCACAGATCACGGGTGCATGCAATCTCTTATGCGTTTCTGGCACGAAAATCACTGATCCGCTTGTGTAATTCATCCATTTCCGGATCAAATTCGATCGTAGCCTCACTGTTTTGAAAGTGTTCCAAAACAACATCCTTTTCTTCATCTTCCTCCTGAACATAAGGAATCGTAGCTATCGGTTCATATACCTCTTCCCGTACTTCATTCACATAATTATTTGTTTTTTTGCCGCCAAATCGTACTGCGGGGAAAAAGTACACGATCACCATCGCGATCATCAAGCCGCCGATTGCACCGGCAATCGTGTTTGGCGCGATGCGTGGCACTGTCGGTCGCAGGGGTGTGTTTGGTCCGTCGATCAGACGCACTTCCACACGCTCGCCACCACCGTGATACGCCTCACTGTTTGTCGTCAGAACATATGCGATCGCCTTGGCTGTTTCTTCTGCCGTTTTGCGCGACCCATCATATACACTAATCTTGAGGATGCCGGTATTATTCACTTTCTTTACATCAATGAATTTTTCCCATTCTTTTTGACGTTGTTCCGGATCGCGGGAAAATGTACGTCGCGCTTCAAACGGCGCGTCTTGCACGCTGTTGAAAAACGATGTGGTATAGATCGCCTGTGCAAAGATATTGCTCAAAAATTCCGCAGATTTGGTCGCGCTGAACGCGTCAACCTTTTCATCGGCTTGTTTTTGGACAACGATCATTTGTATATCGCTCTGGAATTTTGCCGGAAGCAAAGCGGATATGATAAATGCACCAAGTCCAAAGATAATCGTAAATACACAGATCATCTGCCACCGCTCCAGTATATTTTTTATTGTTGTGTGATTCATATGCGTTTATTAATTACTTTTAATGGAAAAATCTTTACCGATATAACTGCCGAAACCTTTTTGCGATTCCCAGAGTGATGTACAGCTTTTTGCCACATACTTCTGGAACGTCAGACGGATCTTTGGCGATTTCTTGCGCATTTCGAGATATTTGGTCTTTGCGACATAATCCTGAAATGCATAGAAAAATGCGATCATAAATCCATAGCGTCCATCCAGAAACCCCAATCGCAACACAAACATATACACAAATCTGATCAGTGGTGTAAACGGGATAAATGTCCATAGATCTTTGACCACTGCTTTTGCATAATACGGATTGGTCATAAACATCGCCAATGAGATCTTTGTCATACCGTTTTCATACACGCGAATCATATAATTTGCCTGCCATGAAGAATATCGGTTGAATTTCTCAAAAAATTGATCCAATGATCGATCGCTGTAATGCAAGATATCTCCTGCGATATTTTTCATACGATCTTTTGCAAGAATGATATGTGCATGCACATTGCGATCCTCATAACGACATTCCTTGCGGAAAAGTCGAATGTTGTAAAGCGGATATCGTCCGCCCCATCGCAAGAACTTCCCCAAGAAATAATGCTTGCGTGCAATACCAAAACCATCGAATTTTTCTATTTCTTCTGATGTAAGCATTGCTTGGATCGTTTTTTGCAATTGATCCGTAACAACCTCATCACTATCCAAAAGAAGGACCCACTCATGCGTTGCTTGCGGGATTGCCCAGTTCTTTTGTTTTGCGCTGTAAACATATTCATGTTGCAAAACACGCGCGCCAAGATCCTTCGCAATTTCCACAGTACGATCTGTCGAGAAAGAATCCACAACCAAAACCTCATCCGCCCATGTTACAGAGCGAATTGCCTGTGCGATCAAATCCTCCACGTTAAATGTAGGAATGATCACAGTGATCTTTTTTTGCAGTTTTTGCGCCATAAAATATGTTATTATTGCTCATTTATTGGTCAATATGCCTCTTCTCCGCACACTTTCGAGATAACAAACTATATTAGCAGAAAAACGCTTATTTGTCAAGTGCTGGTTTTTGGCTAGATTTTGCCATTTTTTGTCGTCCTGACGACCATTGTCATTATCGCAAGAAAACCATTATAGCATAATCCACATATTGACAAGATGTAACAAGACGAAAGAGGCAAGTTGCAAACCTGCTCCTGCAAAATCGCAATGACGATGAAGAAACTACTATCTGCATTTATCCCTTGTTGGTGTTTTGACATAGTGTGCTATAATAAAGATGTTTAATATGTAAAAATACAACAATGGCACAAAAAGTAGCAAAGAAGAAAGTGGACCCACGAGCTCTCGCCAAAAAAGAAGCACAAAAACTTCAAATGATGGCAGAAAAGGAAATGAAGAAAGTCAAAAAAGAACTCGTTGCCGCAGAAAAAAAAGTTGCTGATTTTATCAAAAAAAATCCTGCAAAAGCTGCAGCAATTTCTGCTGGCGCTGGTGCAGTGATCGGCGCAAGTATTGCCGCTCTTCTCACAGGACGCAAAAAATAGATTATTCTATTGATCAAAAAATCGCCCCAATGGGGCGATTTTTATTTTATGAAGAAATCGCTTGCATGGGTGAGATTTCCGCTGCCCGTCGCGCAGGATACACACCAAAAACCACACCAGCCGTCACCGAAAAGATCATTGCGACAAGAATAGCGCGCGTTGGGATAAAAAAGTGAATGTCATCAAACCCCGCATAACGAATCGCACTAAATGCCAGAGAAAGCAGGATTGTCGTGATCACGATCCCGATCACCGATCCGGCACATGCGATCACGATCGACTCAATGACAAACTGTTTGACCACATCTTTCTTGCGCGCACCCAATGCTTTGCGCAAGCCAATTTCCATTCGCCGTTCCTCGATCGACACAAGCATGATGTTCATGATCCCGATTCCGCCCACCACAAGAGAAATGGATGCGAGTGCCAAAAGTAAGATGTTTACACCACCCAAAATCGTATCAAACATATCCTGCGCCTCAATGATCGTCATGGCAGAGAAATCATCCTCGCTTGGTTTATCGATCTCATGGCGCGAACGCAAGATTATGCGCATATCCTCCGCCGTTTGATCGATCTTTGTCACATCCCGTACTTTGAATGTCACGTACCCCAAATAATCCACACCAAGAATCTTTTTTTGTAACGTTGTATGTGGCATATAGATCATATCATCAAAAGAAAACCCAAATGATGCCCCACGCTCCTTCAAGATGCCCACCACTTTATATCGATTGTCATTGAGTGTCACTCGCGTCCCAATCACATCATCTCCTACTGCCGTACCAAAAAGCGCCTCCGCAACAGTAGAACCCAACACGATCACATTTTCCGATGTGCGATGTTCCTCTTCACTAAAAAACCGTCCATATGCAATTTCAACTCCAGGATCAACAAGTGGCGCATCAGCACTTGAGCCGAGCAATGTCACATACCTTTTGACATCCTTATATCGTGCGCGAGCTTGACCGAGTAGACCCGTATTGTATGCCATAACATTTGGCAATAATGCCAAAGCTTTTGCATCATCTTCGGTAAGTGTGGTGATCTGCGCTCCCATCGCCATACTTGACGCGTTTTCTGTCGAAACGTGGCTTGTCTCCGGCAAAGATGGCTCTACTTGGATCACATCAGTCCCGAAAGCCTCAATTTCATTGCTAACATAGGATTGAAAGGATTCTCCCATAGTTACAACGCTCATGATCGCCATCACACTGACAATGATCCCCAAGAGTGTCAAAATCGTACGCGCCGTATGCGAAAAAAGACTTTTGATCGAAATGATAATGAGTGCAAAAATATTCATACAATTATTCGTAACGTAATGCTTCCATCGGCGAAATTTTTGATGCCTTCCATGCCGGGTAAATACCAAAGAAAAACCCCAAAATTGTCGACGTGACCAGCGCCATCACCACCATGTCCCATGAGAGGAAAACCGTCCATGTATAACCTTGCGCACGTGCAATATATCCCACGAGATACACAACGCCCACACCGCACAAAAATCCCATGATCCCGCCAACACTGGCAATTGTCATGGATTCAAAAAGGAACTGCATGACAATATCTCTTTTGCGCGCACCGACAGCCTTGCGCAAACCGATCTCGCGAATACGTTGTGACAACGCGATAAACATGATATTCATCACGCCAATCCCTCCGACAACAAGTGACACAGCAGCAACAGCGGCGAGAAAATATTTCATGATATTTGTGACATTGTTGATGGTCGACAATGCACTCGCCATATTGCGTATGGAAAAATCCCCATCCTCATCATCAGGAATATCATGTCGTGAACGCAACAACGTATCAACATCTTGCTCAGTCTGCGCCATGTATTCTTCACTATCCACACGCAAACGAATAAAATTCAAGTGATTGATACCGAGAAGATTTTTTTGCGCTACATGAAGTGGCACGTAGATCATCTCATCAAAATTAGAAATGAGTGATGACCCTTTTGGCTCCAGCACACCGATCACACGAAATGACTGATCATCGATCTTGATCTTTTTACCCAATGGATCCGCATTATCAAAGATGTCTTTCGCAATTGTCGGCCCTAAAACAGCCACCGGTGCATTTTTTTCGTCCTCCACGACAGAAAAAAACCTCCCGACAGCAATCGTATTGTTTTCCACATTGATCATATCTGCAGATACCCCTTGAAATGTCTGTGATTTTGAATAATTTTTACTTTTGACAACAGCATTACCTGTCACATAACCGGAAATCGCAACAGCGTGTGGCACATTACTCTGCTCTTTCATCGCATCAAGATCATCATTGGTCAGTGTCGTGATCACAATGCCAAAAGCACTCGCAGGTGGCCCATCTTTTTCTGCGGCACCCGGCAAGATGCCGATCAAATTTGATCCCACGGCACGGATCTGCGCCAAGATCAAGTCTTGCGCACTGGCACCAATGCTCATCACAACAAGAATTGCACCGATTCCGATCACAATACCAAGAACCGTCAATGATGTGCGCAATTTCGCTGCAGAAAAATTCTGCCATGTGATACGAAGGGATAGGAGAAATTGACGGATCATAAGAAAAAAATTGTATCATTATTTTACAAGAGTTCCGTTCTGGGCAAAACGACGGTTTTCCACTTTTTCATCAGCGACAATCTGTCCATCACTGATACGCAAAATCCTTTCTGCATGTTCTGCTGTTTCGTGTTCATGCGTGACCAAAATGATCGTATGTCCATGCTTGTGCAACCCCTGCAAAATGCGCAGAACCTGTGTACCCGACTTGGAATCCAAATTACCCGTCGGTTCATCGGCAAAAATCACATCCGGATCATTGACCAGCGCCCGCGCGATCGCAACACGTTGTTTTTCTCCGCCAGACAACTGGTGCGGCATATGATCAATCCGATGCAACATATCCACATCCTCCAGCGCTTTTCTCACACGCTCTTTTTTGTGTGTTGACCCCCACAAACGTCCGAGAAATGTTTTTTTATCCTCTGTATCCTCACTATAAAAATCGTATAGAAGTGGTAGCTCTACGTTCTCTGACACGCTCACCCGAGACAACAGATTAAATGACTGAAAAACAAAACCGATTTCCTGATTGCGGATCCGCGCGAGCTCCTCATCATCGAATTCCAAAGCATTTTTTCCGCGAAATGAATATGACCCACCAGTCGGCCGTTCCAATAAGCTTAGCACATGCATAAATGTTGATTT
The DNA here is from genome assembly GCA_041660065.1 of Parcubacteria group bacterium. Lineage (NCBI taxonomy): Bacteria > Parcubacteria group bacterium. Next base: position 417,324 of record JBAZXC010000001.1, read on the forward strand.
GCCGGATCCGCTCGGTCCCATGATCGACACAAACTCTCCTCGTCGAATATCACACGACGCATCACATAATGCCTGTGTTTTTGTTTCACCCATATCATACACCTTTGTAAGATGCCGGCATGAGATGATCACTTCCTGCACCATAGAATTATTTGGTTTCATCATATATTGCAAAAATTTCCTGTCCTTCACTCAACCCGCTTACGATCTCCACATTGCCATTATCTCCTTCCAATCCGCGCGAAATGTATTGCTTTTTATATGTGTCCTTGCCGTCAGCAACATAAACAAAATCACCCGCATCATCCGCGCGAACAAATCGAACCGGAATTGCCAAGACAGATTCCTTTTGTGCTACGATAATATCCACATCAACACTCATGCCCGGACGCATCCGCTCTTCCATATGATCCATTGTGAGGAGAGTGCGATAATATGTCACGTCTTGGATCTTTACAGCCTCAGGGTCAATCTGTGTGATCTGCGCGCGAAAAGTCTCATCATCAAAAGCATCAAATGTGATCTGCGCTTCTTGTCCTACATGCATCTTTGGGATATCGGACTCAGACATAAACGCCTCAATGTGCATTGCCGTCGGATCGATCACACGCATCACCGTACCACTTGCCACCTCTCCCACACGTCCATCTTGTTGTGTGACAACACCATCGATCGGCGACACGAGTTCTTTTTTCATCCACTGCGATTGAGTTGCTGATAATTGCGCACGTGCTTGCTCCACATCTTTTAGGATATTATATCGTTCTTCCGGTTTATAGTCCTCCCATTTTCGCCGCGCAAGTTCCTCCGTAGAAATCGCTTTTTCCACAGTTACCCTCGCACTGTGAATTTGTGCTGCCAATTGATCACTGTCGATACGGATCATCGTTTGACCTTTTTTGACCTCATCACCTACATCCGCACCGATCCATTCGATCACACTCGGCACCTCAAAAGAAAGATTGGCATACGATATCGGCTGAACTTCTCCACTGTCGCTCACCGTTTCCACAACGGTGTCCTTACCGACAATTATGGATTCATGTTGTTGATCACTTGATTTACCGCCAAACCGTTGCCACAAAAAAAAGATGACAAAAATGGCAATAAGTCCGTATATGATTTTTTTGATATGTTTTTTCATAGAAGCGTTATATTTCCGTATTCACATTATTTAACTGATTTAACATAAATGTCATTTTTTCTTTTATATAACAATTATTTAAAAGAAAACTTCTGTCATCCTGAACTTGTTTCAGGATCTCACATCTTAGATGCTGAAACAAGTTCAGCATGACATGAATCTTAAATGAACTCTATTAGTATTCATTCTATCACATTCTTGCTGCCATCGCCATCAATTTTTTATTTGATCACCGCCGCAACCGCTTGTGCCACGCGCGCATCAAAAGGATCCGGGATTACCATATCAACAAAAGGCTTCTCCACACACGCAGCGATGGCATATGCCGCGTTGATAAACATGTCTTCTGTAAATTGCGCAATGTGATGATCCAATGCTCCACGAAAAATACCTGGAAACGCTAGCACATTGTTTACCTGATTTGGGAAATCACTCCGCCCAGTCGCAACAATAAGAGCGCCTGCTTTTTTGGCGATATCTGGCATGATCTCCGGCTCAGGATTAGCAAGCGCAAAAATGATCGGGTCTTTTGCCATCAGTGCGATATGCTCTGCCGTAAGCAAATGACCAACTGATACACCAATGAACATATCTGCTCCAACAAGAGCGTCCTCCATCATGCCGGAAACCTTGCGCGGATTTGTTTTTCCCGCCATCATTCTCTTGACATCGTTGAGATTTTCACGATCTGCCGTTACAATTCCTTTGCTATCTGACAAAATAATATCCGTAACACCCCACTGTAATAAAATATTTGTGATCGCAATACCAGCGGCACCTACGCCGTTGATCACTACTTTAAGTTCTTCTTTTTTACCGCCACGAATTTTGACTGCGTTGATGATCCCTGCGAGAACGACAACTGCCGTACCATGCTGGTCGTCATGCATCACGGGTATATCTAATTCTTTGCGCAGACGTTCCTCGATCTCAAAACATCGTGGCGAACTGAAGTCTTCCAAATTGATTCCACCAAAAACCGGCGCGATCCGTTTGATTGTCTCAATGATTTCTTCTGTATCTTGCGTGGTGAGACAAATTGGAAAAGCATCCACATTGGCAAAACGTTTGAATAACGCCGCCTTGCCCTCCATCACAGGAATTGCCGCATACGCACCGAGATTGCCCAAACCCAAAATCGCACTCCCATCCGATATGACAGCAACGGTATTTCCCTTGATCGTTAATTCTCTCGCCATTGTCGCATCTTCACTGATCGCACGCGATACACCGGCAACCCCGGGCGAATATGCCAATGAAAGATCATTTTTTGTGTTGAGATCGACTTTCAGACTGAGAGAAATCTTGCCGTGCGCCTTTTTGTGCAGTGCGATCGATTCCTGGTAGATGTCCATATTTTTTGTAAATTTTTATTTATTAGGACTTATGCATTTACATTTAGAAACGTCATTCCGGACTTGATCCGGAATCTAAGATTATACGAACTGATATTTTTTAGATCCTGACTCAAACTCAGGGTAACAGGTGCATAAGTCATATATTTATTGAATGTGTGAAATAATGTCTTGTAATGTCGTACTATTTGTCCATCGTGCGATTTCATTACCCGCCTGATCAACCTGCACGAATGTGTGTTGTTTGTCCACATGATACTTCTCTCGCAATTGTACATTTGTATCATAATCCACCGCATAGATTGCAACAGCTGTCGGGATTGTTTTTTGCTCCGCAGTCACGTCATTCTCCGCAGTGACACAACTAGGACACCATGGTGCTGTAAAAAAGAGAATGTTCTTTTCATGTTTTGCGATGGAGCTCTCATCAAATTTTTGATAGACTCCTGGCACATCGTTTTCCACCGTAAGCATTTTTTCACCTGTTTCTTTGAGTTTTTCTCCCACTGCCGTACGACCCTCTTCTGCCACTCTATCGATCACCTTTCCCCCGTTTTCTTTGAGCGCTTCCTGGGCTTTATTTTGTACATCTTCTGTGATGTTTTGATCATTGAAGGAAAACATCGTCGCAGACAACCCGATCACGATCACAATGAGCAGAAGAAGGAGTATTTTGATCCCGCCTTTGTGCGTCATAATTATATATTATTACTTATCCTCTCTTATCATACTCGCTCAACACCCATTTGGCAAAACCAAAAGTCGAGGACTGTCCTCGACTTGCATAAATAAAAAAAGACGGAAATGGTTCTTCCGTCTTTTGTACACTTTTCAGTGAATTTAAACCACATGCACTTCATTTTCTCTGTAGTATTTTCCTCCCTATTGCCTCTATACCTAAGCCAATAAGAAAGCAACAGGTGGAGATCATGATAATGAAAATAACATAATTATTTATTGCCGCATTTTCCCATCCTATACGAGCGGCAAAAACACTTGAGTAGCCACTCATGATCAGTCCACAATACGCACCAATAACCGCCCCAATCCAACCAAGAACAGAAGCGCCGACTACGATTCCAAAAAGAAGACTGACGATCATAGCCAGCAAACAACCGTTAGTGGCATAATGTACCCCAAGATATGCCCCGCCTAAAACAACAAGTGGCATGCCTACATAAAAAATCAACAAACGCTTAGTGTGTCGCGTAAAGACCATTATAAACAAAAGGATAACGACCACATCTCGAAAAATTACTTCTGACAGAATTGCATCCCCGATCATGGCAGGTGAAGATTCTTTGGTTACAGAAATTTTTTTCTCCTCATTCAAGACAAACTTCCATTTTTCAAATGATGTCTCAACCTTAAGAGGATGATGCCAAAAATACACTTTTTTTACATTTTCATCTGTCCAACCATAATAACCATGCGTTGGCAGAAACTCTGAAATTTCCCCCTTGACCAATCGACTTAATTCCATCTCATAATGACTGGCTTTGATCTTTTCCACATCGACCGATGCATCAAAGATATCTTTATACGTCTCCAGGATCTTTGGCTTTGCCGGCAATGCATAAACCACCAAATCATTGCCATCGATCTCCACTTGCGGATAAAGATATTCGTCCGGAACGGCATCAGCAATGGAAATCGCGATATTGCACATACTTACGATAACTACCAAGACCATCAATGCGATTATTCTTTTCATCTTTCCTTCCTCCAGTTTTTTATGTAGGATTTTCATCACTGTAGTTGACAAGGTACTTCGACGGAATATAGCACAAATTTTAATTTTTGTCAAGCCACTTTTTCAAAACCAAAAGCCGAGGACTGTCCTCGACTTTTGGTTTATACTCTACTTACAGAAGTATTCAGGAGGTTTATTTGAATTGCGCTTCGCAATCGATCTTGTCTTGTCCGGAAAGCATGTTACAGATCTGTTTCATGTCCACACCGCCACCCGCACCAGCACCCTCTTTTACCGGAGCGCTCATTTGTTCCATCATTGCGCTGAGATCTGTGAATGTCACATTCGTCGGCGGGACAAATAGCGTCGCATCTGCATTCCATTTCTCGCAATCATAATTGTATTTCGCATTCATATCCATTGCACCGTCACCTTTTATGTCCCCAGTATTTTCCTTTTGGATATTTCCTGCCGCTTTTGCGAGGTCTTCTTTTTCCATCTTCATCTTTGTGCCTTGTAGAGATGTTGACGTCCACATATATAACCATGTTCCATCGCTGATCGCATATGCCTCACCGATCTCCCCATTCACACCAACGGGCATATTCATCGTCTTACTGTTCATTTTTTCCCCATCAACATAGGTGATCCCACTCATACCGCTCTCGCCATCCTCCCATGTACATTTCACCGCGCCACCCATGAGCATGATGTCTTTGATGCTTCCTGTCACTTTTTCACTTCCTTCTTTTACCTCTGCCACTTTTTGTTGTGCGGTATTTACCGTTTCCTGTATTTGCTCCTGTGCCGGCAATTTTGCACTGCATGCACTCAACATGATCACTGCTCCAAAAAGCATTGTCATGACAACGATATTCTTTTTCATATGTTGTTATTTAGCTAGTTATTTATATGCCTGTATTATACATGCAGTTTTTTATAGTGACAATATCTATCCTCGTCATCGCGAGTGAAACGAAGCGATCTTTTTGCAATGTGAAATTCTCGTCGGAGATTGCCTGCCTACCGGCAGGCAGGCTTCGTTCCTCGCAATGACAGGTGTGTATTTTCCTATTACCAATTCTATTTCAACATAAAAAAGACCTTATGTATTCACATAAGGTCCCAGATTGTATTCGCACAATCCTAAAGCGTTGACAAAAATTTGCCGATCTTAAGGACAAAGGATCCATAGTTCAAAGATCTCCACAGTTCTCAGGACTAACTTGCGCAACACGCAGACGGACGGTCGGCAGCATACCGAAGGCCAAGCCAAAAGTGGTTCCATGTCCACGTGCCATCATCGCCCCGAAGGAGAAACAGAACATAGCGCCAGCCATTCGAATCGCGAAGAATAAGACCAGAAAAGTCCAGAAAAGTGATTCCGAAATTCTGGTAGAGCCACTCGAGAGCGCCATTGATCCCATTTTCCTGATAATCTTCCCAAATGGCGAGAAAAACATTTCCTCCAAATCGGATGAGATCTGACTTTTTTTCTTTCAGACGACGGATTTTTTCCTCGCAATCGATCGATTTTTCCTTTGTCCGAAGACATGTCTCAAAAACAAACTTTGTGAGTTCAATCTCAGTGAGAGTCTCTGATCGCGGATCGACATCTCTCTCGCCGGTAAGTCCGTCACCATCAGCAGACCCCTTCCAGACAGTCCAACCTTTACCGAGAAACTCAGTTGGGTCAAACGGTTTGGTCAGGAGCAACTTTGAGTTATTGATAGTAAGACGAAATCTATTTTCTATAAAAGCAGCAAACAGCTTTCCTTTTTGATCTGGCGGAAGGTCAATAAAAGGCTGAACATCAACCTTAATTTTGTCCCACGGAATATCAACAGAAAATGATGCAATTAAACTGCGAGCTTGACCACCAGAGATAGCTTTACCCATGACAATTCTCCTCTTTACATGTGCGCTTGACCACATCTGCGATATGCAGAATAAGCTTAACGCATTTATGAACGTAGATATGACACAATATAAAATCCTTTCTTTTGGAGAAAGAATACGAATTTACCATTGTTAATGAGCTAACGTTACATTGTACACCTAAATAGCCTTTTTGTCAATGTTTTTGACTACCCCAAATGCTTTCTTATCACTGTTTTTTTAAACAAATATGTGCGCGCTACATGCAAAAATCTCCCCTGCCCCTCTTTACAAAAGAGGGGGTCTTAAAAAATCATTTTACAAATGATGCAATGCGGAAGCAAGCCTCACAAAAAAACACCGCGTGTTGCGGTGTTCTTCTTTATGCTAGTTTTTGACAAGTTCGCGCAGATCGTACTGCTTGCCTTCTCTTTGCCACTTTTTTAGTGTACGGAGTGCAGTTGTCGATAGACGCACGGACATTTTTGTACCGGTAGCGGGATTGACCAATGTTCTCTTTTGCAAATTGATCATAAATGTTCTCCTTGTTTTCCTCTGGGAATGAGAAACATTATTTCCCACTGCAGTGCCTTTGCCTGTTATTTCACATATGCGAGACATATTTTTCCTTATAGTTAAAAACGAATAATTTATTTCTTTTCACGATATACTGTATGCTTTTTTGCTACCGGATTGAATTTTTTGACCTCAATTTTGATCCCGCGAAGCTTTTTGGTATTTTTGTGCGACCAAATAGTATGGCCTTTGCCTTTGCCTTCTTCATCACCCTGTGATACGAGTTTAATAAGATTGTCCTGTGACATAATTGCTATAAAAAAATAAACAAACATCAACAAACGCACGGTATTATTTCGTGCTTTTCATGTATGAAGGTCATTATACACGATTTCAAAAATATTGCAAGTTCACGCACTTTTTACACAAAAAAACAACTCTACTTCTAAATTCACAATTGTAAACCTGCCTGCCGGTAGGCAAGGTTGAAAATTATACTTGTGTGACCCCACGGAGAAGCTCACACGGTGACACATCACCTTTTAAAAACCCACGCCTGCCTGCCGGTAGGCAGGGTTTTCAATGCTTTCCTCCAGCAGGAAAACAATTGTTTTCCCGACCCCTTTCATTGTTCGATTTTTTCACTGAACAAAAAACAACAAAACGATATGTCCATTCTCATTTTTATTACTTTTTTGTGACCCCACGGAGAATCGAACTCCGGTTTCCAGGATGAGAACCTGACGTCCTAGCCGCTAGACGATGGGGCCGAATTAAGTTAAAAGTCGAAAGTCAAAAGTCAAAAATAAAACATCAAAAAGATACAAAGAGCATTATAGCAGAATCGTGGAAAAAATCAACTTACGCTTACAACGCCTGTGTCGGATCCTCTACGATTGCGCGTACGATCCTTTCCATGTGCATGCCACGCGACCCTTTGACCAAAATCACATCCCCTTGTTCGATATAATCGACAATGCTTGGAATGACCGTCTCCGCATCACTAAAATATTTCTTTTGTATATGTTTTTGTTGCAACTGCTCATATGCATCGCGCATTTTTTCTCCCACAAAAAATACTTCATCAATCTTGTTTTCTTCCATGTATATTGCAACTTTTTTATGTTCTGCAACAGATATATCACCCAATTCACGCATATCCCCCACAATCGCGATCTTTCTTTCTGCCGGAATTTTCCCAAGTGTTTCAATCGCCGCTTTCATTGCTTTTGGCGATGCGTTGTATGTATCATCAATGAGGAGAGCACCTTTTTTTGTTTTAAGAAGTCGCATCCGCCCTGGAGATGGCACAAAATCCTCCAGATCATTTATTGTTTCAATGACATTAAGATGCAATTCATGTGCAACAGCAAGAGCAGCGAGAGCAGCATAGATCATGTGCTCGGCACACAAGTTATGCAAACGCACAGGGATCATCTTGCCCTCATAATTCAATTTGAAAGACAACCCCGTTGTATAGCACTGTTGAAAACAAACATCAATGTCTGTGGCGACAAAGTCCGCACCATGCACCGTACCATATGACAGACAGCGATTTTTGGTCTTCGCGCAAACATTAGCAACGTTACGATCATCAGCATTAACGATCGCCACGCCACCATCTTTCAACTTCGTTACGATCTTTTGTTTTTCTTCTGCAATATGTTCGATCGATGGGAAAAATTCACTATGCGCCGGTGCAATCGCCGTCAAAATGGCAATATCCGGTAATACGATATGCAAAAGTTTATCCATGTCATACATACGATCCACACCCATTTCCACGACAACAATCTCCGGATAACGCACAGTGCACAGCGCATAGATCCATCGGAAAAAAACCTGCATTACATTCAAAACAGAATCCACACTGTGTTCAACGCCACAGATCGTCAAGGGAACACCAACTTCATTGTTATAATTTTTGCGCGTATACCACACTTTTCTGTGACGACGCAAAATATGCACGATCATATCTTTTGTCGTTGTCTTGCCAATGGAGCCTGTAATACCAATTACGAATGGTTTTTGTCGCCACAATACACTACGCGCCATCCACCGCAAAACTGTTTCACACACATAACGTTTCCATGAACTTTCTTTTATATCATTATTTTGAATCAATTTTCTCTGTCGGTGGTATATCATAAAAATTCAACAAATATTTCATCACCTGTCCAAATGTTGGTGCCGCACTGGACTCCGCCCATATAATATTTTTTGGATTATCGATCCGCACCACGATCACAAACCGCGGATCATTGATCGGACCATAGCCCGCAAATGTACCGATCGTTTGTGTATCATCATAGCCCTTTTCACCGGTCTTTGCGACTTGTGCCGTACCCGTCTTTCCTCCGATCAAATATCCCGGTACATCAGCACGCTTTCCGTGCCCATTTACCACAACACTACGTAACATCTCACCGATCTGTCGTGACGCATCCTCACTGATCACACGATGCACGGGATATGGTGGGATCACCTCTTGTGTGCCGTCTGAATACACTTTTTTTTCAATAATTTGCGGTTTCATCATGAAGCCGCCATTTGCCAATGCGCTGTATGCACTTGCCAGCTGTAACGGCGTCACAGTGATCCCTTGTCCGAACGATGCTGTATAATATTCCACATTCCGATTGATATGTGCAAGATTAGAAATGTTACCATCGGCTTCCGCAGGCAATTCGATACCCGTTACACTTCCAAAACCAAATCTTTCCACATATTCTTTAAATTTTTTGTTTCCTACCAACGTCTCCACATGAATGACACCCGTATTGATCGAATTTTCCAGAACTTGCGTCATCGTCTGCAACCCATACACCTTATCTTCAGAGTTTCTGATCGTATACTCGGCAGCTTTTATGGAACCTGTATCAACATACGTTGAATCTTTCGTCACTTTACCATCATCCAATCCCATCGCCATTGTGACCGGCTTAAATACGGAACCACACTCATATTCATCCGAGATAGCGTGATTGCGAAACACGGCGACATCTTCCACTTCATTATAATTATTTGGTGTGAACATCGGATCATTTGCAAGCGCGAGAATCTTTCCCGTCTTCGGATCCATGACAATGATAGAGCCACCCGTTGCCTCATACTGCTTTATTGCACTCTCCAATATCCTTTCAACCTCATATTGTACAGTATAATCGATTGTCAAATACATATCCGTCCCGTCTTTTTTTTCAGAAACGATACGATCCGTATTGGCGAGCCACCCACCACGTGCATCACGCTCCTGAACTACTTTTCCATCACTGCCTCGCAATTCCTCATCAAAAAATGCCTCAATACCATAACGACCTCGATATGTCTCTCCATCCGATCCCACAAATCCCACAACATGCGATGCAAGCGATCCTCCTGGATAGAATCGGAAATATTCAGATAAAAAATTCAGTCCTTTGATATTTTTTTTCTCAATGTCTTCCTTTTCTTCTTTTGTTATTTTATGTTTCAGTTCCTCATGGATATCATTTCTTTTGGCAATTTTTTGCAAGACTGCTCCTGTATCCAACTGTAGAGCTTGTGCGATCTGATCAGCAACCGTAGACATTTCTTCGTCAGGCACATCTCGTGGCGACACATATGCCATAAAATATTCTCGGTTTACACCAAGCGGATACACATCATCATTGTTTTTGAGAAAAATTTCTCCTCGAGAAGATAAGATATTTTTTTCAACCGTATGTTGTCGAAATGCCAAAGAAGAATATTTTTCGTATCCAAAAACCTGAATGAAGACCAACCGTACCACAACTACAAAAAATACCGTTATGACAAAAACAAAAATGACCGATGTGCGCGTCCAACGCATAGCATACCTGCTTTTTTCAGAATTTTTTGTTGTTGTATATTTCTTATTTTTCATTGCTAGGACTTACGCGTTTGAGCACAGTTCGAGATGCAATCAAGGATCGGCTGGCGAGAAATGTGCCAAATGCGCAAGTCCTAATTACATTGCGCCATCCAGTGCAACATAGGTTTCCTTATCGATATACACCGGATCAGATATTTCTTCCATACCCTTATCTTTCACAATGCTCTCAATGTTTTCCAATGAGCGCAACTGTGCCTCCTGAATCGTCAATTGTTCATTTTCACGCGACAATTCACTGATCTCTTTTTCCACTGTATAAATTTCTCCCCCCTTGATCGCAACATCATTTGCGCTAAAGAGATACAAAATTCCCGTCAAGACAACACAAGAAAAAACAAAAACACCAACTGACCCAAATCCTTGCGCCGTGGTACGTTTTTTTGTATTTTCTTTTTGTACACCGCGACGATACACGCAGTATGATCGTCGTCGTGCAGTATTACAATATGGCATGCCGGTTATATTAACCAACGTGCCCCCCTCACACGTTATTTTTTTGTTTTACCTTTTCCCGCGCCGTAAATTTTTATTTTACACGGATAACTTCTGCACAACACGCAATCGTGCGCTTCGTGCACGCGGATTTTGTCGTACTTCCTCTTCTGATGGAGCAATCGGTTTTTTGGCAACAACACGCACTGTCGGCACAATATTACATGTGCAAATCGGCGCATCCTCCGCACAAATGCATCCCCTCGCATGTGTACGAAAAACATTTTTTACCAATCGATCCTCTCCAGAATGGAAGGAAACGACCACAAATCTTCCTGAATCCTGTAATGCTTTTATTCCCTCTGTAAGAAAAATCTGCAAATGCCGGTATTCATCATTCACGGCAATCCGCAACGCTTGAAATGTTTTTGTTGCCGGATGTACTTTGAGCGATCGTCGAACACTTTGCGGGATCGCATCACCAACGACCTGCGCGAGTGCTTCGGTTGTTTCCAACGGACGGGATGCACAAATTGCACGCGCAATTCGCTGTGCAAATTTCTCATCACCATACGTCGCAATAATATCCGCAATATCCTCTTGCGCATACTGATTGACGATCTCCAAAGCGCTTACCACATTGTCCTGATCCATGCGCATATCGATCAACCCGCCATACTTGAAACTGAATCCCCTATCAGCTTCATTGAGTTGGTCTGATGACACGCCAAGATCTGCGACAATTGCATCGACTTTTTCGATTCCTTGCTCTTGCAAGACTTTTCTTATATGAGAATAATTTGAATGAACAATTGTGATTTCCTGTGCTATTTTTGGGTTGTGTGCGATAAACCGATCAATCGCTTTTTGATCCTGATCAAGTGCGATCAGCCGTCCTTCCGGTCCGATTTTTTCATGGATCATCTTTGCATATCCTCCGCCACCAAGTGTTGCATCCACCACCGTCATACCACGACGCAATTGCATCATCTCCAACGCCTCCAGAGCCATTACCGGTATGTGCTGTGTCTTTTCCAGTGCATTCATGAATATCCCGCTTTCCCAAATTAATACATGCCAATCTTTCCCAAATTTTCTGCTATTTCATCCGTATTTTTCTCCGCATTTTCTTTATACTCTTTCCAGTTCTTTTCATCCCAGATTTCCAATCGATTGAATAGTCCCGCGACAACAACGTCTTTACCGATTCCTGCATACTGCTTCAAATAATCCGGAATGAGCACACGACCCTGTCCATCGGCATTTACATCTGTTGCACCTGCAAGCATGAGTCGCACAAATGATCGTGTCGCAGATTCACCGATCGGCATCGTACCCAACTTTTGTGCCAGCTCTTGCCACACAACAAGTGGATAGACAAAGAGACATTTATCCAACCCTCGCGTCACTACAACCGTCCCTCCAAGCTCTGCACGAAATTTTGACGGTAATGCCACTCTGTTTTTTACATCAACAACATGATTGTATTCTCCAATAAACATATATGACACAACATCTAAATTTCACCACTTTTCACCACCTATCTGTTCTCTAGTGACATTCTACACCACTTTACATTTCCCCGTCAAATTTTTAATATACCAGCCCCCACAAAAAATGGCCACTTATCAACATCTTATCCACAGATCAGATATTTTGCTTAATTCCGTAAAATTGCACTATTGTCCCCCACAAGGAAAAAACTGAGTTTTGCTCAGTTTTTACAGCTTTTCTTAAAAAAGTTACATGATCAACGCCCCCTCATGCCGGCAACACGACTGACACTAGCGCCCCCACCCAGCCGTGATGACAAATTGCGATTTGCACCGATGTTCAAATTCATATTCGTCAATGGTTTATGAGCAAGTGATGACGGTTTGACAATGGGATTTTTTTGCATATCGGTTTTTTCTAGTGACATTTTCGGCGAGCAGTGTTTTTTTTCAATTCTTCCAAGATCAAAACTTTCCGCGATTGCATCAATACCCTTGCGGTCAAAATGATGTTCTCCATACTTATGATCTGCCAGGATCGTCTTTAGTTCTTTTTTTGTCACATTATTATCGCGCACATTCTTTAGTTCTTGAAAAATTTCTTTGGTCCGCGCATCACGATTGAAAACCGAATGGCGCGTATCACTTTCCTTTAATACATCTATTACATCACTGGTATGCATATTGCCACCAAATAATGTATTTTTCTTAAAAATCACTTTTTTATCATCTTTCATATTTTTTAGACTTTAGCTAAAACTTTACAGACTTTTCACTTTACAAACTTTATGAACTTTCCACCTTATAAACTCTTTTACTCAATTATCGCTTTGATCCTCCGGACACCTGCGCTGGACGATTCTTCTTTCTTGATCTTGAATACACCTTTGATATCTCCCGTATTGGTCACATGGGGACCACCGCAGATCTCATTGGAGAATCCTTCCACAGAATATACTTTCACCACATCACCATATTTATTTTCAAAAGCACCTTCCGCCCCACTCGCTTTGGCGTCGTCCAAGCTCATTTCTTTCATCACCACCGGCACCTTTGCGTGAATTGCCTCATTGACATAATCCTCTACAGCCTTTTTTTGTCCATCGGTCATTTTCTCCGAATGGGAAAAATCAAAACGTACACGCTCCCCGTTGATATTGGATCCCTTCTGATGCACGTGTTCACCGAGAACTTTCCGCAACCCAGCTAGCATCAAATGAGCCGCAGTGTGCAACTGCATCGTTTCTTCTTTATTATCAGCCAAACCACCCTTGAACATACCCGCACTTGCCGTACGTGAAAGTTCTTGATGTTTTTTTAATTCTTCTGAAAATTCTTTTTTTAATAACTCCTTCTGTTGATTATTTATTTTTTTTCCTGCTATTTCTTCCAACTCTTCCAGTGTCATTTCCAAAGGAAAACCATAACTTTGGTAAAAATCAAAAAGCCATTTACCTCTTTTTGTCTCAGGTAGCATTTCTGTATTTCGATTTTCTTCATCATACAAAAATAATATTTTATACTTTTCTTTAATTCTAAAACGTTGTTTTTTGATTTCTTTTATTCCTCTTTCTATAGTTTCTCTAAATTTCTCCTCCTCCTTTCCCAGTGCAGCCAAAATATTATCATCCAAAATTTCCGGATAAATTTCACCATAAATTATCTGTACCACTTTGGCAATTTCTACGGTAAAATTATTTTTAATATCTAAAAAATGACCTTGTCTCACAGCGCGACGAATTAACCGACGGAGAATATAACCTCGTCCTGTGTTTTCTGGAGTTACTCCATCGGCAATAATAAAAACACTTGCCTTAATATGATCAGCAATAATTCGCATCGCGCGCATATCGCCAATCCAACATTCTGGCATTTCATCAAAACCTAAATCACCTTTTTTAAAAGAATATTTTTTTCCAGAGAGTTCTTCAATTTTTTCAATTATTGGGACAAACAGACTAGTTTGATAATTATCACTGAGACCGTTGATAGCGGATAACACACGAATGAGCCCCATCCCCGTATCAACATTTTGACTGGCCATTTTTACATATTCACCTTTTTCATTTTTGTGATATTCCATGAAAACATCATTCCAGATCTCCACCCACAGATCATTGTCATCGTTAAAACTCTTCGGAACATCATTTGCATCCCCTACCCAATAAAACATTTCCGTGTCCGGTCCACAGGGTCCAGTCTCTCCTGCAGGTCCCCACCAATTATTTTTGCGTGGTAACTTGGCAATTCTTTCGATCGGCAAACCATTTGCGTCAAATATCTCTTTCCATAATCCATATGCCTCACTGTCAAAAGGAATTTCACTGGAAGTCCCTTCATTTTCTCCCGTAAATACCGAAACAGCAATTCTGTTTTTATCAAGCCCCAACCATTCTGAAGATGTCAAAAACTCCCAACTCCATTGAATAGCATCTTTTTTGAAATAATCTCCCAGCGACCAATTCCCCAACATCTCAAAAAAAGTATGATGTGTCGCATCTCCCACTTCATCAATATCGATAGTACGAATGCATTTTTGCGCATTTGCCAATCGCGTCCCTTCAGGATGCTTTTCCCCCATCAAATATGGCACAAGCGGATGCATCCCCGCTGTGATAAAAAGCGTGGTCGGATCATTTTCCGGCACGATCGACGCTGATGGAATGATCCTGTGTCCTTTGGATTGAAAAAATTCCAAATATTTTTTTCGTAATTCTTCTGCTTTCATAAATATAATTATCTTGGCGTTTATCTAAAATACTCTTTCTTTAACTTTGTGGTCACATCGCGGAAATCACTGATGAGCAAACCCGCACTCTTTAATCGATCGTCCAAAAGTGAATAGTTTGTCATGACTGCATCGAATTCTTCCTCATTAGACGTTTTTTCCAATTCTTCGCTACATGATCTCAACGTATAAAGCAGTGATGATGGAATCTTTTTTTCTTTGGCGTCAAAAATTTCCTCGATCATTTCATGTAATGTTTTTTCTCTTTTCATAGATAATTGTTTACGATAAATCGATCAAACTCTTTTTGAGATGACGCAACTCATCGGTTATAAATGTCGTGCGATCCACCATTGTCCGTGTTTCTTCCTTATTCTCCTTGATATACATTTCAAGTCTGCTCCGCTCGTCTTCCAAGCGTCGCAGATCATCTTTCAATTCACCTTGGCGACGTTCCAATTTTTTGAGATCGGATTGATATGAAATCTGCTGCATCATCAGCTGTCGCCTCTTTTTTGAACGATCTTCCTCCGTCATGTCCCGTGTATCCGTATACATAATTGTGTCTCACACTCAATAATTATTCCCCCACAGTATTATGATACGACAAAACACTGTGGAATTCAAGTGATTTCACTCTATTGAAGAAAAAGCTTATGTCAATCAAAGATATCATTCCGTATCCTTGCGTGTTTTGTCAATCAGACTTCTCACCGATTGCAGATCCACTGACGGTTTTTTGGACGAGTGTTGAAATTTCTTTGGAGCCACATGCTGCAATCGTGACAGACTCATCGTTTTTTCCCCCGTGGACAAGATGATATCCTCTTCAACGATTTCTTTTTTTTCCACCGGTGGTTTTTTTTGATATGGTTTTTTTTGTGGAGATTCACCCGCATTTCCTTGCACTTTTGCCACTACACGCTGATGATCTTTGAAGCATTCTTTGCAAAAAACAGGACGATTACCATCCGGCTTGAACGGTACCTGAATCGCCAAATCACATGTTGCACACACAGCATCATATATTGGTTTATCCACTACAACCGCGTTATTCTCATTATTGACGACAATGCGTGGTTCCTCGCTTTTTGTTGCCGGAATAACTACAGTCGTTGTTTCTTGCGGATTTCTCACAACACTTTTTTCTCCAGCATCACTTTGTGGTGTTGCCGTCACGACCATGCCACTCCATCGTGCAATTTTTTCTTCCACTTCTTTCTTGTCTTGCGAATATCGTTCTCGTGACACCTTGATCACTTTTTCCGTACTATCCTCAAATCTTCTTTCAATCGGAGGCAACGTCGTTGCGCTAAAAGCATCGCCTGCAATACCATCGATCATCAACTTCAAATAGATATTGAATTTTGGCAAATTCACGATATCATTCATTGTGAAGATCGGTTCAAATTCTTTCTCCAAATATTCCGCATCCGCCGCGCCAACACGAAACGATACCAACGTCCCGACGTTTCCAAAAATTGCATCACGCACCACTTCTTCCAACTGTGTGATATATTGATTTGCCAATATGAGATTCAAACGATACTTACGCGCCTCGGACAAGATGTTCGCAAACGATTCTGTTGAAAAGTTTTGAAACTCATCCACATATAGATAAAAATCCTTACGATCACCCTCTTCCATATCCACACGAGCCATTGCGGCAAGCTGGATCTTTGTGATAAGCATCGCACCGATAAGCGCGCTATTGTCTTCACCGATCCGCCCCTTGGACAAGTTGAGTATGAGGATCTTTCGTTCATCCATGATCGTTCGCACGTCAAATGCTGATTTCGTTTGTCCGATAATATTACGAATGATCGGATTTGTAATAAATTGTCCAACTTTATTTTGGATCGGCGAGATCACTTCCTGCAAAACACGCTCATTCCATTTGGGAAATTCTTCCGCCCAAAAAGCCTTTACTACAGGATCTTGGATGTGATTGACAACACGAATGCGATACTTTTTGTCCACCAAGATACGCATAACGCCGAGTAGCGTGCTACCCGGGTATTCCAATAGCGCAAGGATCGCATTGCGTAAAATATATTCCAATCGCGGGCCCCACGAATCCGCCCATAATTTCTGGAAGACGCCAATCATACCTGACGCAACCAACGGGCGAAATTCCGGAGCAACCTCCTCCATAACATTGAATGAGATCGGAAAATTTTGATCCGCGGGATTGAAATAGATCACATCATTAATGCGGTTCGGCGGGATCATACTGATCAACTTTTCAGCAGTGTCCCCATGCGGATCGATAAAACACACACCATGCCCATTGAGAATATCTTGCACAGCAAGATTTTCCAGCATATTTGTCTTTCCCATACCGGTCTTACCAATAGCATACATATGTCTGCGACGATCATCAGTTTTGATACCAAATGCTGCTCTTCTGTTGCGAAAATTTGTTTCTGCAAATGCTGTAATTTCACTCATAAATACACATTAAATTACTATTCTACGATTATACCAGCTTTATCACCCAAACGGAAGATTGCTTGGTGCACTACCACGACGAGAATCCGTCCATCGCACACCCGGTGCGGCAACCGACATATCCGGCAAATGAAACACCGTTGCCAATTCCTCCGTACTAAGATGAAACTGATACCCCGTATCATCACGATCGCGATAGCGTTCGAGGATCTTGCGCATACGATATGCCGATCGGCTCTCTGTAAACACATAATCCGCATACACCTTTGAGCGATCAACAGGAACAAATTGGTTGGTATGGTTGTCAGAAAATTGTTTGATCGAAGACATCGCACCGGACAACATCGTTGCTGTAAAAAAATCTTTCTTTCCCACAACAACTAATCGCATATTGACTTGAAACATCGCCTTTGCAATATTTTCTTCGAGAGATTTCAACGTTTGTTTTTCTCCCGGCGTCAAGCGAAACTCCAAGGGACCCTCCTCTTTTTTTTGTTCGCCAAAGGGCGTAAACTCCGGCGGTTGAAACAATCCTGTAAACAGATTGCCAAAAACATCTTTTATATCATGAAACACACGATCAAAAATACTTTTTGGTTTTGCCTTCTTTCCTAAAAATTCTTGTACGGTGTCCTTGCCCCAACTATCAAACCAGTCCGGACGATCTGTCTGAATGATATATTGCAACCAGATATGTTGTCCCGGACCCAATACACTGATCGACTCCAAAATACTCGCAAGCGGATCAATCATCTTTCCTGTGACGTCTTCTTCGAAATATTTATATGTTTTGATCGGATATGCGTCTGCTTTTAATAATTTGAGATCAAAGCCCTTGAGCGTCCATTCCTTATTTGGGATTACACGCGGAATTTTATATACATAATCTTCCACCTCCATGATCTCGAGACCGGGATATTGTGCATAGAGAGAACTTTCCACAAGTGAGCGAAAAATACCTGGCGTTCGAATATAGAAATGTGCCACACCCTCCGTGCCAACGATCTCCAAACTAAAAAATGGATTTTGTGCACAATGGCAATATTTGTTGATCATGTTAACGCCCGCATCTGTTGCCGCAATACTGTCAAAAAATCGCTCCATGATCTTTGGGCTTTTTTCTATATCGCGTGGAGCAAAAAGCTCCAATAACACTTCATTTTGACTGCCCAAAAAATCCTTGATACACACATAGCGCATCCATAAACTGCGAAAAATCAAATAAAAAGTCACCGGTATGGCAATATACCAGGTCATGTGAAATACATATAGTAGTTGAGAAAAAAATTCTATCATGAAAACGCTGATCACATATGATCACATATTATCCATCACAGAATTATTATAGCATTATTTACGCTTCGTATCTAGAGTATATTTTTTGTTGAGTTTTTTTGCAACCGCATTCAGATTTACCTTGATCGTTGACGGTTTGACATAACGCATTGTCAATACGCGCTCAACCACTTCCTCTGCTGTAAGAGGTTCATCAGAGTTGTTCAATACATTTTCAATCACATCTTTCACCGTTCCTTTAATATAGCTCTCCGTATTAAGCGCGTAAACGCCACGTCCAACCAAGACGAAATTTTTATCACGGATCAACTCGTTATGCACTGTTTGTGGATGAGATTTTTTTCCTTTTTTCCCAAGTCCGTAGTGATCGATCGCTTCTGCAATCTCGCGAAAATGCATCGGTTTGTTTTGCTCTTTCATAATGAGCAACGCTTTCTCACGCACACCGCGCGGTGATACATCATCCCATTCAACAATCCCCCATTTATCAAATGGATTTTTCCCAATTTCACGTGAAACAATGAGATATTTTATCAGCTGATCATGGTCAATATTTTCGTGTGTAGATGCAACATGTTTATGAATATGATCGATCGTATGCACTTTTTGTTGCGCCTCTAATAGTTCTTTGACGAGATTATGCACAGCAAACCACTTTTCCACATCAAAATCAGCGTGCATGACAACGCGCTCTTCAACCGGATACTTCTTTACATTCACAAACTCCACATCTGTTAAACCCTCTATAAAAAAACGCACAGAGCCTCGTGAAGAATATTCTTCTCCACCAAGAAAATCAATGATCGCATTCTCTGCAACAATGCCATGATGCTTTTGCACAAAATCCGTAATTGCATTTTGTACCATTTCCAGATCATCATGCTCTTCGACATCCCGCATACTTTTAAGACCGGATTGGACAATTTGTCGCACCCTCTCTCTCGTAATGTTATATTCATCACCGATTGCCTGCAATGTCAGAGGTTTTTTTTCTGTTACACCAAATCGTTTTGCAATGATATCCTGTGATCTTTCCGGCAAATGACTTAAAACAGCACGAAAAACGCCGTGCAAATCAATGTGTTCTTTTTTTTCATCATTTTTCATATAATTCCTCAATTAATAACCGATAAAAAACGCTTAAATATTCCATTACTAATGCAACTTTTTCATAAAAACGAGAAAGAAACACCTATAAGGACCGGTTGTTTATTATAATACAAAAATACTACTATGCCAAGTCCTTCCTTTCGTCTTTATGCATAATTTTTATACTTCGTGCCATTCTACCAAATATTTGATTTTTTGTCAAGTTTTCCGTCCCGTGATATACTGTACGTGTAATTAATAAATATAAAGAATATGTCCCCCACACAACCAGTTGTACACTGCGTTTCTTGTGAAGAATTACACGGTGACGCACGAAAGATCTTTGACGACTTCATCCAAAAAACCGGCAAAGTACCAAAGTGGCTCCAAGTCATGGGTAATTGTGAAGACACGATGGTCGGATTCTTTTCACTGTTCAAATCTGTAATGGACAATGCTCCCGTATCAGCAACGCTCAAATGGAAAGTGGCATATGTCGTGTCAGACATCAACAAATGCGAATTTTGCATTGGCGCAACAAAAATGAAATTAGTAGAATTTAACGTCTCAGAAGAAGATCTTGCCAATATCGACCAGTCAACAGACGAGAAAGAAAAACTCGCGATCGAATACGCGCGCGCAACAACAGAGCATGCATATAGCATTGATCCGGAACTGATCGCAAAAATGCAAGCGACATTTACCGACGAAGAAATTGTCGAGATCACTGCGGTAATCGGCACATTCAACTTCCTCAATCGTTTCAACGACGCTTTGCGCATCCTGCCGGATACAAAATAACAAATTTTTCCTCTACTATTTAGAATAAAAAAACAACCGTTCGTGTATAAACGGTTGTTTTTTTATTATAAGTCGCATACAGCATGTTCCTTGCACCGTATCTTTATAATCCTCTGCGTGAAAGATACTTTTTGGCGATCTTGATCTTTGATAACTCTTGTTCAAGTGCCGCCGCAACGCGCGCGTATTCCACTTCATCTGTACGAATGACGTTGTTTTTGATATCCTCTGCACGTTTGCGCGCCGCTTCTGCCGCTTCGATATCAATCTCTTCTGCACGAAGTGCCTCATCCGCAAGCACTGTCAATTGATTATCCGCAAATTCCAAGAAGCCTCCCACCACAGCAATATTGCTCTCCTGCGTACCTTTTTTTGTCGTGATCTCACCCACCTTGAGAGACGCAATGTACGATCGATGTTTTGGCAAGATCGTCACTTCTCCGTCACTGACCGGCAATGTGACTTGGTCCACCTCGCCCTCAAATACGACTCTTTCCGGCGTGATCACTTTTAGTGTAATAAGTGACATAATATACTCACGTAAAAACTATTTATCTTTTTTTACTTCTTCAATTGCGCCCTTCATGTAGAAATCTTGCTCCGGCACATCATCCAATTCACCATCGAGGATCATTTTAAATCCACGTACGGTATCTTTGATCTTTACATATTTTCCTGTCGCACCGGTAAACTGCTCCGCCACAAAAAACGGCTGTGAGAGATACTTTTGAACCTTGCGCGCGCGCATCACTGTCACTTTATCCTCATCTGACAATTCCTCCATACCCAGAATTGCGATGATATCCTGCAGATCCTTATAACGTTGCAGGACTTGTTGTACACCGCGTGCAACAGTATAATGTTCTTCGCCCACAATATGCGGATCAAGGATAATCGAATTTGAGTCAAGAGGATCTACCGCAGGATAGATACCAAGCTCAGTAAGCGGACGAGAAAGTGCAACAGTTGAATCAAGATGTCCAAACGTTGTCGCCGGTGCAGGATCAGTAAGATCATCGGCTGGCACATATACCGCCTGAACTGAAGTTACTGATCCATCTTTTGTCGACGTGATGCGTTCTTGCAGTTGTCCCATTTCTTCTGCGAGCGTCGGCTGATAACCCACAGCTGATGGAATACGTCCCAAAAGTGCGGACACCTCGGAACCCGCTTGTGTGAAACGGAAAATATTGTCGATAAAAAGAAGCGTGTCTCGTCCTTCACGGTCGCGGAAGTATTCTGCCATTGTGAGCGCAGAAAGTGCAACACGTTGACGCGCTCCAGGCGGTTCATTCATCTGACCAAACACAAGTGCTGTCTTATCCAATACGCCGGAATCTTTCATTTCATGATAAAGATCATTTCCCTCGCGCGTACGCTCTCCCACACCGGCAAAGATCGAGTAGCCACCGTGTTCTTGTGCGATATTGCGAATAAGCTCTTGGATAAGCACCGTCTTCCCCACACCGGCACCGCCAAAGAGTCCGATCTTACCACCCTTGATAAACGGACAGATCAGATCGATCACCTTGATCCCTGTTTCGAGAATTTCCGCTTCTGTCGCTTGCTCGGAAAATTTTGGTGATTCTCTGTGGATTGGGTGTCTTTCTTTTGCTACAACCGGCGTATCGATCCCATCGATCGTATCACCAAGCAAGTTAAACATGCGTCCCAACACACCCGGACCCACCGGTACGGAAATTGGCGCACCCGTGTCTTGTACTTCCATCTGGCGTTTCAAACCATCCGTCGAAGCCATTGCAACAGCACGCACTTTACTTGCACCGAGATGCTGATGCGTTTCCAAAATAATGGACGTCTTGTCATCCACAATAACCTTGAGGGCATCATAGATCCTCGGCAATTGCCCGGAAAATTCCACATCCACCACAGGTCCAATTACTTGTATGATCTTACCTTTACTCATAGAATTATCTTTTAGTTATAAGTTTATAAAGTCTGTAAAGTTTACAAAGTATTTTTTTACTTTATAAACCTTATGAACATTACGAACTCCTTGCTCTACAAATTTCATCTGTGAAAATCACGGTCAAAACTCAAATAATTTTAAGTTTTGAATGGTAATTTTAGCTATTGACTTTTGCTTATAAATATGCTATAATGAAAGAAAGTGATAAATCCAACAAAACTCTCAAAACGTTCTTTTAAAGGAGTCAGACCATGAAAAAAATAGCAGTAATACTTTTGGCGTCAGTGTTGTCCATTTCCCTTGTGACAAGCGGGGTTGGGACACTGGTTGACGATTGGAAAACCGCCAATTTATACGGTTCAACTGATTGGGGTTGGGCACTTAGCAGTGTGCCCCTCCTGATATTTATGGTCATCACGGCGATTTTTATCATAATCTGTTCGATAGGATATGCCTCCTTGACACCATCAGAACAGCAGACCAACTGACCCACTGTTGTTCATATACCACATTTTGCAAACAATATTTGCAGAGTGTGGTTTTATTTTTTAAATAACTTTTTTCCAAAATTTCAATTTTGGAGTCTGGATCATTGTGTATTGATCCACAATTCAAAATTGAAATTTCTTTTTATTTCTACTTTATGAACTTTACAAGCTTTACAAACTTTCTACTTTATAAACTTTACAAACTTTCTACTCCAACGCTGCTCTCCCTGCGCTGATCTCCGCGATCTCTTGCGTGATCTTCATCTGACGGATTTGGTTATAGGCGAGTGTCAGGTCTGCGCTCATATCCTTTGCAGCATCTGTGGCGTTTTTCATCGCAACCATGCGTGCGGATTCTTTGGATGCGTTGGATTCCAAGATCGCATGATAGAGTTGCATCTCGATGAGTCTGGGAAAAATGTGCGTCAAAACCGCGTCAGGACTCGGCTCAACCTTATATTCTGTCAACGGTTTTTTGAGGCCATGCTCTTTCGCGAGATTGTTCATCTCCACAATTTGTTTTTCGAGATCCACTTTGGATATCGGTAATATTTGTCTGATCTTTGGCTGTTGCATCACTGTGGACACATAATCCGTATAAGCGATCACCACCTTGTCATATTTTTTCTCCAGATAATCATCGATCACAATTTTTGACAAAGGACGCACTTGCTCAATGCCCGGGAGATAGGTCAGATCCGGGAAGGAGGCAATGATCTCCCTGCCCAGTTTTTTGACCAATGATTCTCCTTTGCGGCCAACAGTGATAAAATCGATCTTCAAATCTTCATTCGCAACATGTGACTGAATTGTTTTTGTGCCGATACGATTGACCTTGAGTTTTTCCGGATGCGTGATCTCTTCTTTGATCTTTTTCATGATCTGTGCATTGAATGAACCACATAATCCGCGATTTGATGTGATCGCCACGATCAAGACGTTCTTCACCTCACGTACCTCCAACAAACCGTAATTGTACTGGTCAAACGACCGCGCGAGATTGGTCAAGACGCTCCATGCGGCATGCGCATAAGCACGAATTTGCAATACACGCTCTGTGGATTTGCGCATTTTTGCAGCAGAAACCATCTCCATCGCACGTGTGATCTTGCCCGTATTATTGATTGATTTGATCCGTCGCCGGATTTCCTTGGAATTTAACATACCTATTCTACAAAAGTTTCTTTAAAATCTTTGATCGCTTGTTCCAGACGCGCAGTGATGTCATCAGTGAGCTCTTTCTTTGCAACGATATCTTGTAATAATTCTTTTTGCTGTGTACGCAAATACAAGCAGAACGCCTTTTCCCATCCGAGAACTTTTGCCACGTCCACATCATCGACAAAACCGTTGATCAACGCATAGATCACTGACGCCTGCTCTTCAAAAGGCATCGGGGAATACTGATCTTGTTTCAATAATTCTACAGTACGACGACCGCGTTCGATTTGCGCTCGTGTCTGTGCATCGAGATCCGACCCAAACTGTGCAAACGCTTCCAATTCACGAAACTGTGCAAGATCCAAGCGTAACTTTCCCGCAACCTTTTTCATCGCCTTTGTCTGCGCACTTGATCCCACGCGTGACACCGAAAGACCCACATTCAACGCCGGACGGATGCCCTTATTAAACAAATCTGCTTCCAAGTAGATCTGACCGTCTGTAATTGAGATCACATTCGTCGGAATGTATGCACTAACATCACCCGCTTGTGTCTCGATGATCGGCAGTGCAGTGATCGAACCTCCGCCATATTTCTCGTCGCGTTTTGCACTGCGCTCCAACAAGCGTGAATGCAAGTAGAAAATATCTCCAGGATATGCCTCGCGTCCCGGCGGACGCTTCAAGATCAGAGAGATCTGACGATATGCCCACGCATGTTTGGAAAGATCATCATATACCACCAACACGTCTTTCCCTTGATCCATAAAATATTCCGCAATTGCCGCTCCCGCATACGGTGCGATAAATGAATATGCTGCCGGATCTGACGCACCCGCAATAACAATCGTCGTGTACTCCATAGCGCCACGCTTCTCCAATTCATTCATGATACGTGCAACTTTAGACTCCTTTTGACCGATTGCTACATACACACAGATCATATCTTGTCCCTTTTGATTGATGATCGTGTCAATTGCAATCGCCGTCTTGCCCACCTGTCGATCACCAATGATCAATTCACGCTGTCCACGACCGATCGGGATCATTGCATCGATCGCTTTGATGCCTGTTTGCACCGGTTGGTGCACAGATTTACGCTCGATCACACCCGGTGCAAGTTTTTCGATCGGATATCGAACATCTGATACAATTTCTTCTTTCCCATCAACCGCTTTGCCGATTGGATTGATGACGCGACCGATCACTTTTTCTGACACAGGGATAGAGAGAATATTTCCCGTTGAACGCACCTCGTCACCCTCTTTGATACCCTTAAAATCACCTAAGACCATGGCACCAACCTGATCCTCCTCAAGATTGAGAGCAACGCCCACCGTACCGTCTGCAAATGTGATCATCTCCGACGCCATCACGTCCGACAGACCATCCATGCGCACGATACCATCACGCACTTCGAGCACAGTGCCCACTTTTTCCGATCGCGCATCCATCTCAGCTTGCGTGATCTGCTTTTTAAGTTGTTCAATGATATAATCTTTGCTCATAAATATTGTATAAAAATTGTTACTTTTTGAATTATTTAAAAATTACGCATCAAGGCCTTTTTCATATTTTTCATGCGACCCGCTATGCTTGCATCGATCACCTCATCACCCACACGCACGATGATACCGCCCTTGATTGATGGATCAACACTGTATCTGAGTTCTGCATTGCTTGTGCCAAAACGTTTTTGCACAAATTTCATGATATGCGTTTTTTGTGCGTCATCAAGAGAAATTGCACTCGTCACTTTTGCCACAATGATACTGTTCTCTGCATTATATACATCCTCAAAGCGCGAAACAATTTGAGATCCCATCTTGACATGACCATTCTTTTTGAGCAACTGCATAAATTGAACAATCACGCCGCGCGCATCCTGTTGATCTTTTCCTTTTGTGAGATCATACACTGTCTGTGCATATTGTTTTGCCGATACCTTCATAAACTATTTTGTATTAATGACATCCGCAATGATCTTTGCATCGAGTCTCTCGTCTATTTTTTCGCCAATCACTTTCTCCACTGCAAGTGACACAAGAGATGCAATTTCCTTTTTTGCCTCGCTTACCATTTTATTTTTTTCTTCTTCGATGCTTTTTTGCGCCTTTGTGATCATTTTTTGCGATTCATCTTTTGCCAGTGCGATCAATTCTTCACGTTGCACCTGCGCTTGTCCTTGTGCTTTTTCGATAATATCCTTTGCCTGCTTTTTTGCTTCAATAATTACCTCTTTTTCTTTCTGTACGATATCCTCCAGCTTCTTTTGTGATTCTTCTGCATCTGCAAGACCTTTCTCGATCTTTGTCGTTCGTTCGTCGAGCATCTTTAATACGGGCTTGTATGCAAAGCGATACAACACAAAAAGCACAATACAAAAATTTATGACTTGTGGAATAAACAATTTTATATTTAGTCCGAGACTGGATAGCAACTCACTCATATTGGTAATTTTAAATTTTCTAAATAGTAATCAAATGACCACAATGCAATGAGCGGGACTTCACCCACCCACTGTATGTATTCACGTGATCCTTTATTATACAAAAAGAATAATAAGGGCGATAACCAATGCATAGATCGCGATTGCTTCCGTGAAAGCGATTGCCAAGATCATGTTTGTCTTGATCTTTGATTCTGCTTCAGGATTGCGTCCGATTGCCTCTAGTGCCTTTGATGCGAGAATACCGATACCGATACCGGGACCGATTGCACCAAGACCGATTGCCAAGGCTGCACCAAGCGCTTTTGCAGATTCCACATTGTTCAGCGCACCTTCGACAACTGCCTTTATTTCTTCATTTCCCATATTCGTCTTGTTTTACTTAGTTACGAAGTTATTTATTCGGAAACAGTGATCCGATCAAATAACTATTTAACCAACTAAAAAAATTAATGATGTGCCTCTGTTGCCATCTTGAAAAAAACCAATGTCAACATTGCAAACACAAGCGCTTGAATAAACCCCACAAAAACCTCCAACAACATAAACGGTATCGGCACGAGCGGTGGCACGAGCGACAACATCACCAAAAGCAAAACTTCTCCCGCAAATACATTGCCAAAAAGACGAAAGGAAAATGAAATGACTTTAGCAAATTCTGAAATGATTTCCAACACACCCACAAAAGTCCCAATACCATACGGTTTTTTAAGCGGACTGACAAAAAACTTCCCAAGATATCCTCTGAGACCGACAGCACGCACGCCAAAAACCTGCGCCGCAATAACAGCAAAAAGCGCAAGCGTGATCGTCAAATTCAAATCCGCACTAGGACTGCGCACAAAAGACACGAGTACATTCTCCTCGCCATGCATCTGCTCCACACCAAATGTCCCCATACCAGGGAGAAGTCCGATCCAATTGGATAAAATGACAAAAATAAAAATCGTGGCAACGATTGGAAAAAATTTCTTACTTTGCGCACGATCCCCTGTCACACTATCAACAAGATCCAGAAGTGCCTCCAATACTATTTCAACAATATTTTGAAAGCCACGCGGTACAATAGTCATGCGACGATTCAAAATGTACGACCCTATGATGATCAAGAGGCTTACGACCATCGTCATAAAAAAAGTATTTGTAATTGGAAAACCCGCAACACTCGTCAATACTTCCGGCACCAATGAAATGTCTATGTCCATAAAATTTGTATGTGAATCTTCACCAATTACATGAGACCTGCAAAAAACCGTAACATCCTACTGTAGTTGCTTCACTTTTTTGTACACCAGATATGATGACAACATGAGTGAACCCACGATACCAAGCAGAAGAAATAGCGGTGATGTCCCAAAATGGATGTCCAGATATCTCCCGCCAAAAGAAAACCCAACAGCTGGGATAGCGATCATATACCCTATTTCAAAAACTAACGACAGCGCAATAAACGTGCTGCCTTCTGCGGTTTTTTGTCCTTTATTTTTCAACATATTTAATATTACCGCTACTTTTTTGAATTGTCAATATTTTTTAAATAGTTCTACCATCCCCAGCACCGTCAAAAAATCCTATTGTCATATATATGACAATAGGATTTTTCATTCTTTAGAAAAACTTTGTCACATCACGAATCGTGATCACTGCCATCAGGACCAATAATGCAATAAAAAATGCAGAATGCATGATTCCTTCAATGCGCTGATTAACCGGTTTCCCTTTGATTTTTTCAATGATCAAAAACAAAATTCTCCCGCCGTCAAGCGCAGGAATTGGCAGGATATTGATGATGCCCAGGTTCACACTCAAAATTGCGGCAAATTGCAAAAGATATGCGAGTCCCATATCACGCATTTGTTGTGTCATCATTGCAATTCCCACCGGACCGGCAATTTCTGCATGCACTCCCCCACCCGCAAAAATTGAAACAATGAGCGCACCAAACGCAGAGAGGATCATGATCGTCAAGCTGATCACGCGCATAAGACTCTCCCACAACGCCGCATACCACGCATACCGCACGATGGTAATATCAGCCAAACTCACACCGATCATTCCTTTTCCGTTTTGGTTTTTTGGCGTCATAGAAAGAGAAATATCCTCTTTTCCGCGAAGAATATGCACGATGATCTCTTGATCCGCATGACTGCTGACAAACTTTTGAAATTCTCCACTATTTTCAATGGTGCTACAGACATCATTCTCACACAAAGAAACAATTTTATCTCCGATCTTTATGCCGGTTGCACTTGCAACAGAATCCTCCTGCACGCTCTCGATCATTACCGTCGGTAGAGAAAGTGTTGTGATCTTTTTTATTTTTTGTGCCGTGTCAAAATTGATTTGTCCAAAAAGTACGCTTTTTCCACCGGATGTTCGCATGACATACCCCTCCTTTATATGTGAAAAATCATATGTATCCTCATTGTGCCGTGAAAAAATCTCAATGCCGAAAGGACTAAATGAAAAATCTCCCATATTATCATTAAGCGGTTCTGGTGCACCGATCATGAGCACAATGCTAATCAATACCCACGCAAGCACAAAATTCATCATAACGCCCGCAACAAGGATCTTGAAACGCGCCCAAATGGATTGGACCGAAAAGCTATCAGGATCCGTTGCCATGCGAATATACTCTTTATCTGCTTCTGTCAATTTGTCAAAATTTTTAACATCTTTTTCATCCACAGGATTTTCTCCCTTGATCCGCACAAAACCCCCTAGAGGAATTGCATTAATCGAATACAAGGTCTTTTCTCCGTAATATTCCTGATTACCGAAAATAATTTTTTTCTTTTTTGTAGATGGATTTTCTACGATACCAATAATACGTGGCGGAAAACCAAAACCAAACTCATGTGCAGTCACGCCGTTTCGCCTCGCTGTAAGAAAGTGCCCAAGTTCATGTACAAAAATCAAAAGACCCAAAATCAGCCCAAAAATAATGATTGTTACAAACATAGTAATATATATTTCAATTTAAATAGTCATAATCTCCTGCTCTTTCTTTTTGCGAATTTCTTCGATTGTCTTATTGTACGCATCAACCACCTCTTGCAATTCGTCTTTACCAATAAACTTTTCATCTTCTGTGATCTCACCGGACTTCTCCTGTTTTTGAATATCTTTCCACGCATCTTCCCGTACGGTGCGCACGCCAACACGCGCCTCTTCCGCTTTTTGATTGAGCACTTTTACGAGACTTTTACGATTTTCCTCTGTCATCGGCGGAAATGATAGTCGCGTTGCAATACCGTCATTAGACACATTTGCGCCAACGTCAGCAATTACAATCGCCTTTTCTATCGCCTGCAAATTCGAGCGATCCCACGGCTGCACAAGCAACTGACGAGCCTCCGGCACAGAAATGTTTGCAATTTGTTTGACCGGCGTTGCCGTACCATAACAATCCACCATGATATTTTCCACAATTCCCGGATTAGCCCTTCCTGTGCGAATTTTTGTAGTCTCCCCCTCAAAATGCTCGATCACATCTTTTAATTCCTCCTTATGCAAAGCAATGATTTCTTTATACATACTATTTTTTATGATTAATTAGCTGCTTTTCTCAAACCGATATATACAACATTTGGATCGATCGGATCATGCCTGATCACGTCCACAACACGTTCACTTGTCGTATCCGTAATTGCCCATCCGCCCGGCACGCTGGTATAAACCGCCTTCGCAGCAGCATATACCAACTGATTTGGATCATGCGGACTCACCTTAATCGCATGAATAGGAATGCCGATCGTACTCGCAATCACATCAACACTTGTCCATGACAATCCATAATCCGCAGATCGGAAGACACCTTGATCAGTACCGACAAAAATCACACCGGACACTGCCGGACTTACTGCTATAGAAAATAGATTACCATCATATACCCCCTCAACATCTCTTACGCGCTTCAGATCACCAATGCTTTCAAACGTCGTACCTCCATCCCGCGTCCGCACAATGTCATCATTGCTCACAAGTGCATATAGCGTATTGAGGTCGCTGGCATCGATCAACAGATCATTGATGATACTGTTTGCATGATAAAGATTTTCCCAACTCTCGCCACCGTTTCCTGTGCGTGCAATTGTTCCGCCACTCGTGCCAATATATACAATATTACCATTTGTCAGTGATGTGATCATTGATGTAATATTTGTTCCATCTTCCGGTTCTACATATACCCGTCGCCAATTCACACCACCATCATCAGTGAGGATCACACTTCCGCGACCATTATACATCCCGCTAACATATATTCTTTGTGTATTTATAGGGCTGATCGCAACATTGGTGATATCGCTCAAACCAACATCGATTTGTTTCCACGACAATGCTCCATCCATACTGACATATACCCCGCTACGGTCTGTGCCGATATATACCGTACTATTATTTACAGGATCGATCGCCATGGATAAAACATTTGTCCGTGCAAGAGAATTTTTCTCATCAATTGTCACACGCGATTCAAACGTCTTGCCCGCATCCACGCTCTTCATGACGCCACCTGTTGTACTACTGCTTCCGCCAAGAGTACACCCAAAAAGCATCATGATTCCAGCAATCAAAATTGTCATTAAAAAATATCTCATATATACAATCATACAACATCACACGAAAAAAAACCACTGTTGACACACCGCTCATTCTTCTATATAATCAACACTGTTATTATGTATTATTGCGCGGGCGCATAGCTCAGTCGGTAGAGCAACTCCCTTTTAAGGAGATGGTCGGGGGTCCGAATCCCTCTGCGCCCACAACAGCAGTCTCTCGATCATATCGCGGTGGCTGTTTTATTTTGCTTTGATAAGCGTTATCTTTTTATAAATAGGATCACAAAGATGAGCGGTGCAACGGCAAAATAAAAGATATAATCTATGAACACTTGCCACACCTCTTTTGTCATAAAAAAACTTATCAAAGAAAAAGGAAGAAAATAACAAAATAGTGCAGAAAGATAAAAAACTGTCAGTACGGTCAAAACAAAAGCCTGATAGCTAAACCGTCCCGTCATCCACTCTCCCGTATCAAAAAGTCGCCATTTTTCCACCAAAGCAAGCCCCAACATGAGTGCTGTAAAAAAAATGACATCTGCGTACGGATTGAATGCAAATTTGTCCGGCATTAGCAAAACAAGGGCATAGGCAACGTAACTCGCCATAAGAAAACGGGATGCCCAGACAACCTGAACAACTGGCGCAAGGACAACGCCAATAGCTACAATAATTCCAATGATCATCCATGAGTTTGTTGAAAAAAAATCCATACGTTTTTATATTATTGAGGGACTACATCATTATACATCACTTTATGGTTGATTTGTAGTATAATGTATACTATACTGGTAATTCAACATCATTTATTGTTATATTTGTTATGAAAACCCCTATTTCACGACGTATTTTCTTTTGGATCCTTTTTGTTTCCTATTTTGTCACAACAGCATCCGTGCTTTTCTTTGTCTTTGGCTATCGCCATGATTTTGCACAAAAGATATTTGTGCACACAGGTTCGATCACGGTAAAAGCGAACCCCAAAACCATTTCCGTATATGTAGACGACCGCGCACCTCAATCGAAACTGATCAATGTCATCAATGATTCTTACTACATTAGTGGCATCCGCCCAAAAACACACACCCTAAAAGTTTCTGCCGAAGGATTTAGAACATGGGAAAAATCAGCCATTGTACATAGTGGCCTCTCCACAGAATTTTGGAACATTACACTGTTGCGCAACGCTTATGAACCAACAAGCTATGCTATTTCTGATATCGATCAATTTTTTCCTGCTCCGGATGAAAATCTCTTTGCCTGTTCAAAACAAATTGGCAAAGTGCAAACTGTCCACATTTTCGATGCAAAAAAAGATGAAACCACAAATACCTTTCTTTTTATGCAAAAAAAATTCACAGCAAATACACGTGAAAATATCGAGTGGTCACCAAACAGTCATGAGCTGATTATTCCTCTTGAAGATATTGAAAATTCCTCCAACAAGGACTATGCGATCGCTTATAGTAAAACGAATGACTCATTTCTCCTCTCGGAAAAAATCTCTCTTGGTCAGTTACAATCGGTACGCTGGGATCCCAAAGATCGCAACGCTCTTTTTTTCCTTGCTCAAAATAAGTTATGGCGAGCACAAATAGATGACGAGAATACTGTCGTTCCGGAAATTGTTGCCGACCGCGTACTCGCTTATGACTTTACCGATGACGGTCTCTATGTGTTTACAAATGAATACGCTGTGCTTCATGACCGAGATATCAATGGAAAAAATTTGGAACAAATCACTGCTTTTGATATTCTACAAGGAGCAACAAGCATTCGCCTTGACGCTTATGATACACATCGCATTGCCGTTTTGGATGACACGAATAAAACTGTATACATATATAACAAGGGCGAGCGCAATATTTACAATAAGAAAATCGGATCGGATATTATTGGCGCAAATTTCTCAGATGATGGGAAAAAATTGTTGTTTTATTCTCCTTTTGAGATCTTTGTCTATTTCACACGTGATTGGGATGCACAACCTGTACGACAAGAGGATGATGCGCACTCCATTGTACGATTTTCACAATTTATCAATAATGTACATTTTGCGAAAGATTATGAACACGTCATTTTTACAATCAACAATGATATTAAAATTACCGAACTAGACTATCGTGGCAGTCGTATCACAGACACAATTATCTCACTCAATGAAAAAGAAACCAAAGTGATCGACAAGCAAAAAATGGATCGACTTTATTTCATTGATTCTTATGACACAGTCAGACGAGGATTGCGCTCGATCGAATTTCCCGAAAAAGAAAGTCTTATATTCTAAATAATTCAAAAGGAAAACACATCCTCAAGGGATGTGTTTTTTTATGAACAACTCGCCGTGGCGAGCTTGAACATCGGACATCGTCATTACCCGCCGCGACGGGCGCGCTTTGGTTAGCGATTTATTTAAAAATGTGTGGGCGATCGAGGACTTGAACCTCGGACCTCGTCATTATCAGTGACGCGCTCTAACCACCTGAGCTAATCGCCCTTATACTTTTATTCTTTTCTTTCTCCAGCGATCGAGGACTTGAACCTCGGACCTCGTCATTACCCGCCGCGGCGGGCGCGCTCCCTGCCTACCGGCAGGTAACCACCTGAGCTAATCGCCCGTTAATAAGTAAAAAGTCAAAAGTATAAAGTAAAAAGATTTTTTGCAAAACATCCTTCTCAATTTTTTACTTTTAATTTTTGACTTATAACTTATTTTGTGGACCGGACAGGACTCGAACCCGCCACTTCCTCAGTGCAAGTGAGGCGCTCTACCAGATGAGCTACCGGCCCAAACTTATGCTATATTTTCAAACAATCATCAAAAATGTGTTCTGCAAAACCACAATGATGACCACTACCCATCCACCTTTTGCGGAATCCGCTAAGTCCATACGTGTTACGGACGACTTCATATCACAGTGGCTATTATATCAATAAATAAAAAATAACGCAAGGATCCATTATGACTCACGCTTGAATTAGTTCCCGCCCCGTCTACAAAGACATCACGACTGTTCTAAATTGATTACCTCGATCAAATTCATTGGCAAACACACCAAAGCTTGCAGCTCCAGGCGACAGGAGAACGACGTCCCCTTTTTGTGCACCCATCGATGCAATTTCCACAGCCTTATCCATTGCATCCACGATCTCAAAGGAAATCTTGCCTTTATCACCACTCAGCTCCTTTTTGATCAATCGCACAATCTTTTCTGTGGCATCCCCTTTTATGAAAACGACACCTTTCACTTTTTCTACAATCGCTTTTGCAAATTCCGTATACTCTAAATTTTTGTCCGCACCGCCTGCGATGAGAATGATCGGCTCAGTGAATGAATTGAGTGCTGCAATCGCAGATTGTGGATTTGTAGCTGCGGTGTCGTTATAATATTTTACACCCTTTTTCTCATCCACAAGCTCTAGGCGATGTGCAATACCACGAAAGTTTTTTACCGCTGAAACAATCGTTTTTGATGGTACGCCATAAGCAATTGTCGCTGCCATGGCGCACATAACGTTGTTGATATTGTGTGTACCGCGCAAGGGACTTTCTTTCACAGACATAACGGGGGAAATATCAATACCATCGTTGATATAAATCTCATCCTTTTCGCAAAACACGCTACGCCCACCGGAAATATGGTGTGATGCAACCATCATCACATGTCCTTTTGCTTCACGACAAAGACTGCCGACTGTGGCATCGTCCTTATTACAAATAAACCAATCTTGCGGTTTCTGATGAATAAAAATATTTTTTTTATCAAAAAGATAATCTTCCATTGATCGATAGTAATTCATATGATCTGGAAAAAAATTCGTAAAAACACCAATGTGCGGACTAATTTCGGATTTTGTCAGTCCGGACAGACGCCAACTCGATAACTCAAAAACGACAACGGAATTCTTTTTAACCAGCTTTAACCGATCAAGAACCGGCATTTGTCCAATGCCGATTTTAATC
The DNA here is from genome assembly GCA_041660065.1 of Parcubacteria group bacterium. Classification (NCBI taxonomy): domain Bacteria; species Parcubacteria group bacterium. Next base: position 452,655 of record JBAZXC010000001.1, read on the forward strand.
GGATTTTTATTTGCTTTTTTCAATATATGATGAATCAAGTGTGATGTTGTTGTTTTGCCTTTTGTGCCCGTAATCCCGATGATCGGCGCTTTGCATAATTTAAAAAACAAACTGGAATCAACTTCAACAGAAATACCTTCCTTCATAGCAAGTACCACATGCTTGTTCGTCCATTGTGCCTGTGGCGTCTTGATCACCATGTCAACCTTGGTGAAGTCCTCTCGTCGATGTTGTCCCAAAACATACTCAACATTTTTCAAGTCTTTCATTTGCTCCAATGAATGTGCCAATTGCTCTTTATTTTTGATATCGGTTGCAATCACTTTTGCACCATTTTCCACCAAAAAACGAATCGTCCCAACTCCTCCACCGAGCAGTCCAATGCCAAAAACTGTCACTCTTTTCCCTTTAAACCATTTTACATCCATACACGCATCATTTTTTAATTATTTCACCAGACCGTACGCCTGTATACTTACCATATTTAACCGCAATTTGTCCATTAATGATCGACCATCGAACACCTTGTGCATAATGATATACATATACTTGTTCCACATGGTCAGCGAACTCCTTCGGATCGATAATGACAATATCCGCTTTCATATTGTTTGCAATCTTTCCCCGATCACGCAAGCCAAGCTCTTGCGCTACTTTATATGTGCATTTATTGATCATCGTTTCAATATCGCACACGCCTTGTTGTTGTACATATTGTGCAAATACTCGCGGAAAAGCACCGAATGAACGGGGGTGCTCAATATTCTCATTTCTTTTGGTAATCGTCAAGCCCATGCCATTTGATGATATAACGGAGTTTTTGCTACGAATACCTCGTGCAATATTTTCTTCACTGATACTCTCACAAAACACAACGACTTGACCATCCGATGCCAGTAGAACATCCATAACGGCTTCGTTAACACTGTTGCCTTGTTTTTTTGCAATATCGCGAAATGTTTTTCCGCAATAGTAATGCGACCGTTGCGTTTCTGCAACAACAACATCGGAGAGATCATATCCATTATTCATTTCGGACACAACGCGTTCACGAATTTTTTTATTGCGCAATCGTTCCAGCATCATCCGGCGTCCACCTTCACTCACCCACTCCGGCAAAAAAGTATACAGAACGGTTGCCGAAAATGTATATGGATAAATATCAAAAACAACCGGTGTTTTTTCGATTTTTTCAATTAGTTTTTCCATAAGTGACCAGTTTTTCTTTTGCATGACTTTGAGATGCGAGATGTGCGTGCGTGCGTGCGACACATTTTGAACATCCAACACCTCATCAACCGCTTCGAGAATACGCTCTCCTTCATCCCTCAAATGCGCAACAAACAATCCTCCATTTTCCGCAACAATATTTCCAATCATCATCAGTTCCTCTTTTGTTACTTTCTTTTCATGCGAATACACCAACCCTGTCGAAACACCCAGAGCACCTTGTTGTATGCTTTCTGTAATGTGTTTTTTGATCGATACCAATTCCGTATCAGTAAGTGTGCGTGATACATCACCGGTAATCCCTCGTCGCAAAGTTCCATAGCCGACAAATGTGCCAAAATTCACCGCGAGATTTCGCTTTTCGATCACGGCAAGAAAATCTTCCATGCTTTGCCAATCGATATTGATACTGCTTACATCATGCCATTTGCGCAATGCCTGCATCATTTCTTCGTTATAGATCGGCGCCAACGATGTGCCGGAATTCCCTCCAATGATTGTCGTGACGCCTTGATAGATCATACTCTCCATCTGCGGATCCAAAAACAATCGCCATCGCGTATCCGATCGGTTGGAAATATCAATGAACCCCGGCACAACGGTCAATTCACTCGCATCAATGACCTCTCGCGCTTGATCACCTGTGAGATCGCCGATTTCCGTAATCATACCACCATTGATCGCGACATCTTTTTTTTCTCCCTTTGCACCTGTGCCATCCACAACAGTGCCATTTTTGATCAAAATATCATGCATACTTTTATTTTATTTAAAGCGACAAGTAGAAGAAAATATTCCACATAAACATTATTCCTCCATAGAAAATGGAAGAAAAAACGGGGATCACCAGCAGTGCGATAATAATGAGAAATCCCCATTGTTCAAAAAACATTTGTGTCTGCGGTCTCATGCGAAAGAAAACATATAATATCTTCGATCCGTCCAGTGGCGGGATCGGAATGATATTAAACGTCCCCAGCAGTACATTCCAAAATATCACCATCGCGCAAAGTGTGAACAGCACCATCGCCGGTGACCCAACAATGTTTTGTGCAACAGCATACCATTGCGCGCTCATCAAGTTATTTATCACGATCATTTTTTGATCCACAGAAACATTGATCATCGATGCGATCAGTGCCGCAATCAATGCGATAATATAATTTGTGATTGGCCCGGAAAATGCAACGATCACCTCTCCCCATTTTTTGATCCGCAAATTGTTGGGATTATATGGCACAGGCTTCGCCCATCCAAACGCAAATCCCGTCATGACGATCATGACAATCGGCAAGACGATCGACCCAATGAGATCAATGTGACGCAATGGTTCCAATGAAAGTCTCCCCGCATATTTAGCCGTCTTGTCTCCCAACCACAGTGCAACAACACCATGCGACACCTCATGCAAGATGATGCTGTAAATAAGGATGATCAAATAAAAGACAATCAAAAAAAATTGTTCCATAATCGCGCAACAATACGGTGATAAAATCTTACTCCTTTATCATTATATACCACATTCAACCTCTTGGTAAGACACAAGGTCACCAGTCATTGCATGCCGATAGACAAACTTTGTTTCACTCGCAATAACATATGCATAATATGTATTGCCTACATTTATTAAAAAATGGAACAACTATGCGCCTCCATGTGATTGTCGCGCCTTCATGAGTTCGATCGGTTCGGTAAATACCATATTTTCTTTTACAGTACTTACATGTTTTACAATCGCACTATCCTGTACAAAACGACCTACAATTTCTTGCACTTTATACTCAGGCGCACTTGCACCGGCACTGATCCCGACATGCTCAATGCCTTCAAGCCAGTCTGACTGAATTTCCTCAACAGAATCGATGAGATATGCGTGGCATCCATTTTGTTCTGCAACTTCTCGCAAACGATTAGAGTTTGATGATGTCTTCGATCCGACAATCAGCATAAGATCAACCATGTGTGACACGTGGCGAATAGCCTTCTGACGATTCGTCGTCGCGTAACAAATATCCTTTGCCGGCGGCTCTACGATCTGTGCACACCGCTTTTTGATCGTTTCAATAATTTCCCTTGTTTCATCAACACTCAGTGTCGTCTGTGTCAAACATGCGACCTTTTCATTCGGTTCACAAAATATTTGTTCTGCGTCTGCGACACTCTCTATAGTAGGCACATCAACACCATACTGAAGCGCCTCGCCAATCACCCCCAGACCTTCCACATGCCCTTTATGTCCGATATAAATGATCTTATATCCATCTCTGATATATTGCTTGATCTCCATATGCACTTTTGCGACCAATGGACATGTTGCATCAATAACGCGAATATTGCGCCTCACGGCCTCCTCATAGTGTTCCGGCGGTGACCCGTGTGCGCTGAACACAGCGACCGATCCTTCCGGAATATCAGAAACGTGTTCCACTGTGATTACGCCTTTTTTTTCCAGATCACTTACAACAGTTTTATTATGCACGATCGCATGTTTGACATAAATTGGTGCACCAAAGATTTCCAAGCAATCTTCCACCACTTTGATCGACCGCGCCACGCCGGCACAAAAACCGCGCGGTGACACAACAATAACCTCTTTTATCATAAAAATATCATCAAAAGTTAATTTCCACCTTTGTCATCCTGAACTTGTTTCAGGATCTTTGTAAGCTATAAGTATGAGATCCTGAAACAAGTTCAGGATGACATAAATATTACATGAGCCATACACTTATGCTATTTTAACATCCACACATCATTTTTGCACAGTACCATCTGGTCTTTTTTTAATCCATCCAAAACATTTTTACACCATTCATGATCATTTGCTTCATGCCAGTCCTTTTTGATCACTTGCCCGATATCGTTAATTGTTCCATTTCTCTGTCGTAAAAATTCCACTATGCGTCCTCGAAATATCCTCCGTGGCACATGTTTGTCACATTCACTCCGTCCAACTTCTTTGCGCGCAACCTTTTTTTCATCCTGCGGATTCGGAAATGACAAACACATATCCATAAGGGGGCATTGCAAACATTGTGGCGCACGTTTTGTACATATGATCGATGCAAAATCCATCAGCGCATTATGCCAATCTCGCGCATGCCCACGATACAAGAATTTTTCTGTCCACTTTACAACCTGTTTTTCCGGTGCACTTTTTTTCTTGTGCAGTCGGCGCATGATACGCGCGATATTTACATCACATGCTGCCACATCACGATTACGTGCAAATATCAATATTGAGCGACTTGTATATGTACCAATACCCGAAAACTCTATCAGTATTTCTGGCTCATCAGGAAATATACTTTGAAAATCTTTTACGATCGTTTGCGCCATTTTGTGTACATAGATTGCACGTCGATTGTATCCCAATCCCTGCCATTGCGTGATCACATCTTTTTGTGAAGCTTGCGCAAGCCGCTTGATTGTTGGAAAACGTTTGAAAAAACTTGTATACTTTTCAATAACCTTTGGTACATTTGTCTGCTGTAACATGATTTCCGCAATTGCAACATGATAGATATCTGTGGTTTTTCTCCACGGCAAATAATGGCGTCCGTATTTTCTATACCAAAGCATGATCTTTTTATGCATGACATCAACTTTATTTTGCATAGGCATTTTTACCATCAATTGACCATATCCCACTCTCCGTTTCTCGCGCCCGCGTTTCCGCTTCCTTGAAATCCTGCACATGCGCAACATCCGGCGGATATGTTACGAGTCGTGCATAGCCATCCTCGATCATTGTTTTATTGACCCATTGCTCTCCAACGTATACATGCCGCAAGAGACGCCCATAGCGATCTTTTTCGGATACATCTTTTTTTAATATGACATCTTTATCTTCTATCAAACTTTTCAGGTGTGCTGTTGCCTCCGCATAATATGGTTTGCCTCGCTCCGGCGTATCCATACCGATCATACGCACACGCTCACCGGTTTCTATATCAAATGTATCCCCATCCACTATGTGTGTAACATGATGTGTCTCCATTGGAATATCTGCAGATCCTTCCTCTACTTGTGGCAAATCCATGCGATCTGCCATATACAGAATTGCCAACATAATGATGAGTGGAATAGCTTTTTTGAGGATACTTGACATTTTGGTTAATTTATAATACAGTCGGTGACACAACACAGGGGGTTGAAAAATGGCAAAAATCGATAAAACCCACACGAGTTTCTTGGCCGAAATGATCAAAGCGTTGACCCAAGTGACACAAGAAACAGAACCACTTCCCAAAGAAATGTCGACAGCAGAATGGGACAGTTCAGTAATTCGTGATGACTTTAAGAAAATTCTGAGATCATATAAACAATAATACCTCTTATCGGCGATATTCACCAAATATCGCCTTTATTTTTTGATCACGATCACATTTTTGTTTGCGCCGGAAATTTTTTCCTTTTCACCTGTTATGTAATCGCGAATCGCATTATAGAGGACACTGTCTTTGTATTTGTATCCCCTGCCCAATCGCGTACCGGGATCGTTTGTAATAAATTCTTTGTTCTTTTTGTCATACCCAATGATCACTACCATATGTCGATCCGGACCGCCATTGGTAAAGTTCGGATTATTAAGCATTTTTCCATTAGTCGGCACAATGACGATTGATCCTTGTGCAAGAATGGCATAAATATCTTCCATTGTAACGCCCGTGCGCAGTTCCGCCGGATAATGATAATATTCCTGAAAGATCTTTGCCGTATCCGCAGTTGACGTATCAATACTTCCGCCGAAATTTTTATCCTCATAGGAAAACAAGCTTTCCAATTCATTTTCTGCATCATTTTTTGAGATAGAACCTTCTCCGGTGACCCATGCATGTGCCATGAGCATGGACGCCTCTTCACATGCATCTTGAAACCGCGGATCATCCCATTGCGCATGTGGCGCCTGCGCAGTAAATGGCACAGATTGCTTGATCGATTCTTTGACCTCAACTGTTTTTTGCTCAACATCATTGGCGTGTGTTTCGGCAATCACTGTTTCTTTTTTTGTTTCCACTTCTTGTTGTTTTTCTCTCTCTGTTATGATTGACGCATCAGAATACTCTACAAAAAATTTGTCCGGTACGATATACCATATAAAAACCACCAAGAAAAAGACACATAGAAGAGTACCCCGAATCATTATGCTTTTCATATAATTTAACAAAAACCAAACCCATCTGTTTCCCCGAAAACAGATTTTACACTATTGTAACACTTTTTTACACATGGTAAAATAGACCTATTGTATTTTAATCAATTTTTATGAGAAAAATCGTACTTGATATTGAAACAAAAAACACTTTCCAAGAGATTGGGTCAAATGACCCCGCAAAACTCGACATATCCCTTCTTGTGATTTATGACTATAAAACAGACAACTATTTGACATTTATGGAAAAAAATCTCAATGAATTGTGGCCGATCCTCGAAGAAACCGATTTGATCATCGGGTACAATTCAGACCACTTTGACATCCCACTCCTTAATAAATATTATCCGGGAGATTTGACTGCGGTTGGCAGCTTGGATCTTATGACAGAGATCAAGAAAGTGATTGGACGGAGCATCCGACTCGACAATATCGCCGAAGCTACGCTCGGAGCAGGCAAAAGTGGCCATGGACTTCAGGCCATTGAATGGTGGAAGGATGGCAAGATCGACAAAATCGAAAAATACTGTCGTGATGATGTAAAGATCACGAAGGAGATTTATGAATATGCGCTAAAAAGCGGGAAGCTGAAATATAAAGATCTGCTTGACGTTGTCACATTCGATATAAATACAACGGCATGGGACAAAAAAACAAACCAAGCGATCAATTACACCTTGCCATTGTAAACCCCTTATAAACCATGTGTCTGTTTATTGACGATGTGTTCTTCAAAAGTTTTGGAAAAGATTGTTTCTCCGGTGGATGGATCATTCAAAAAATACATGTAGTCAGTTTTTGCTGGTGCAATCGCCGCATCAATCGAAGCCAATGACGGATTATTGATCGGTCCCACAGGCAATCCAGGATATTTGTACGTATTGTATGGTGAATCAATTTCAATGTCCTCTTGTGAGTGTTTGATCTCCGCATCACCTTTGATATAATCGATTGTCGCATCACTTTGTAATGCCATATTGATCTGCAAACGATTGTTAAAAATGCCCGCAACCACACTCCGATCACCATGCAGCGGCACCTCTCCCTCAATAACACTCGCAAAAATGATTACATCATGCAAATTACGACCATGTTCCTTGATTGCGGTCCGTCTGCCGTCATCAACCTTTTTGTTAAAATTATCCAACATTTTTTCAATAATTTCCTGCGCTGTCGCAGTAGGCAAAAATGAATATGTGTCTGGAAATAAATATCCTTCAAGAGACGCTCCTCGTGTAAGGAAATCGTACTTTTGATAAGTTCCGCAGGCGGATCAAGTGCGATCTTTTGAAACTCCTCCCCCGGCAATCCCTTTGCATTAAGTCGATCTTTCATTTTTTCCGCTGACCATCCCTCAGGAAAAAGAACATCAATATCTTGATCGACTTTGATCATTGCCTGCCCATCTGTTGTCAATTTGTATACAATATCAGCAATAGTACTTTGTGGTTCGATCATATAATCACCTTCATTGAACTGTCCACGCAATTTATTTTTCCATGCATAATAATAAAAATAAAACCTGTTTGCAATCAAATCATCGTCCGCAAGCTTTTGTCCAATCACAACAATATCATCACCTTTTTGTACCGTGAATTGAAAACCACTCGTATTGAGTGACACGCTTTTTTGTGTTCGCACATGTAAAAAAAATATACTACACACAAGTATGCCCAAAACAATGATAATCCATTTTTTCATACATTTTACGTTAAACCGGCAAATATCTCATACTGTCAAAACGTTCCTCAACGTTATCTTCATTTTCTCCACGGTAATTGAAATAATAAATGATATTATCAATCGGTGCAACCATTACACCATCAATCTTGAGCAATGTAATAAAATCGTATAACGTCCACATATCGGGATTGATCACGATAATACGATCATATTTTTCATCGGCAGGTATATCCTCCGAACCATTGATCACTTGCATCGTCACAATGTTGTCACGCGAGATAAAATTGAACTTGTTAATATTATTTTCCGTTTCCTCTTTCATGTCCGCAATCATGTCGATAGCCTTGATATGTCCCTCACTACCAACGATAAAACTCAGCATAGCAATTACCCACCCCCCACCAAAACCAACAACTAAAATATCTTGTCCGCGACTTGGACGCAATAACTCTAGCATAAAGGAGACAACGGACGGCTCGGGCAAGACTTGTCCATGACCGATCGAGAGTGGGATATCCGAAGCTGCCGCAATGCGAAATTTGTCAGATACAAACTCCGCCCGATTAATTTCCGAGAAAGCATCGATGATATTATCTGTTTTCAGATACCCTCGATGAATCAATTTATTTGCAATTTCACTCATAAAGCAGAATTTGTGGGGAATGATTATGTGGATTCGATACTACCCCGACACAGTAACGATCGCATCACGATTGCGCGCACCATCAAAATCAACAGCCAGAATACTCTGGATATGCGCGAGCATCATTTTCCCATTTTCCAATGGGACAGAAACGTGTGACCCGATCATCATCGCCTTACAATGTGAATGTCCATTGCTTCTGCCATCTGTCTTATTGTTTTTTCGTAGTTCGAACATGTCATGCGAATACCGATCATCTTGCGGTGCAATGCGGTACAAAACGCGCATAAAATCCTGCAAAAGCATCGGCTCGTTGTGATTGATCACAATGCCCATGGTCGTGTGTTGCACAAAAACTGACACATGCCCCTCTCGCACCCCGCTAGCATCAACAACACGTTGCACAGCATCAGTGATATCGATAAACTCCACCTCCGCAGAACTCTTAAACGAGATCTTTTCTTTATAGATTTTCATAAACTTTTGTTTTAATTGCATCGCCACACAAAAATTATACCATTTTTTTTGGTTTTATGCACCATGACGTCGCATGCGCCGCGCATAATCAGCGATCGCCTTTTCGAATTCTCCATCATCGAACTCTGGAAAATACAAATCTGAAAAGAATAACTGGGCATTGGCAATATCCCACATCATAAATCCGGTGCTAAGATGCGGTTCACCGCCAGTGCGAATTAAGTAGTCAACAGGGGGAAGATCTTTGGTAAATAAATGCTTTTTAACCGTATCTTTTGTAACCGTAGCACTATCATGACAATTTTTAATGATTTCTCGAATTGCCGCAAGCATTTCATCATCTCCGCTATAACTCAAAAAAAAGTTGACATGATATTTGTGATGATATTTTGTTTTTTCTATGCCTTCCTCAAGAAGATTTACAAGATTTTTTGGCAGTTGTTCTCGCCATCCGCCGATAATATTGATACGCACATCATCTTTTTCCACCTCTTCACTGTTGATCAATTTTTCAAAATATTTTGTGTAAATATTGATCAATTCCTGACGCTCTCGCATCGGCCTCTTAACCAAATTTTCCTTTGATGACCCCCATATGGAAATATATTGAATGCCCAGCTCCCTTGCTTTTCTGACAATTTTTTCAATCATTTTTGCGCCAACATCGTGTCCTTCCCACGGTTGCAATCCCCGTTTTTTTGCCCAGCGACGATTACCGTCAGGAATGACCACAACATGTTTTGGTATCTTATTATTACTCATCATACTATTATTTTTCTCGATCACTTAAATATGTCACTAAAGCTGAAAGAAAATTTCGTGCATCATCAGAAATATTCATTTTTGCAAGCGCGTTTTTTCCGTCTGCGATTAGCTCTTGCATATACTTCTCCACATCCGCCAACGCACCAGTTTCCTCCATAATATGTTGAAACCTTTTTACTCCTTTATCGTCGATTTTTTGATCACCCAACAGTGACATGATCTCTTTTTTTGTTTTTTTGTTCGCATTTTTTAGCGCTGTTTCAACAAGCAATGTTCTTTTGCCCTCTGCAATATCAGAGCCGACAGGCTTTCCTGTTTTTTTTGCATCTCCATAAATCCCCAATATATCATCTCTGATTTGAAATGCTATGCCAACCGGTATGGAAAACTTCTCGATCTTTTTGCAGAAATCATCATCGGCGTCAGCAAGAATTGCACCAAGCTTCAAAGGACCATCAAATGTATACCGTGCCGTTTTATTTTCATACATACGCAAAATCGCTTGTCTTGTTACTTTATGACCATACTCCATATATATATCCTGCACTTCTCCTACACATGTCAATCCGACGATCTCCTGCAATTTATTCAATGCACGTACGATTGTACGTGGCTCAAATTTTGATGAAAACAAAACCTGATTACCCAAAGAATACACAAAATCACCAGAAATGATTGCTATAGACTTTCCAAAATGTTCCGCATCACTTCCGCAAAAAAATCTTCTATAATAATCACGATAGTGCGCATGGATCGTTTGCTTGCCATGTCGCAAATCATCCCGATCAATGATATCATCATGCATGAGAAGAAATGCGTGGATGAGTTCGATACTGATGGATGTTTTGATGATTTCCTTTCGATTCGTGCCGCCAGCCGCATGATAACCCCAATACATCATGATAGGACGAATGCGCTTTCCTCCCGCAAGCATCGTTTTTTTGAAATACTTTACCGCCGATGCCATAAAAACATCCGTCTTTTGCGCCTCCTTGATCACGGAATCAAGATATGTAACCATTTCCTGATCGATCTCTTCTTTGAGAATGTGCATCTCGCTCTTGATATTCATAAAAATATTTAATATACATTGCGGAGTATTGTACTATATTTTGCAGAAAAAAGCTATCACGGGCATAAAAGAGGTTTTTTATTTTTCTTTTGTGCCCAACAACAACCTTTTAACACTGCCTCCTACAATACTAATAAGCAAACCAAATAATATCAATCCGACAAATCTGGTCACGATCACAACAATTTCCCCGGCAACAGTTTGTGGCATAGTCTGTGACACACCACCAAGCAACACCTTACTGCTCCAGATCATCGCATAGGGTATGTTGGAAAATTCCACACGACCACCCTCAAAAAACCAGATCATCGTCCCACTAAAAAGAATTGCCGTAATAAAAGTTGCAACATAGATTTGCACAGTGAGAGAAAAAAGAGCATCATGCCCGTGATCTTCAATATCATCATAGCCTTTGTGCATACGCACCAATTTTGCCAAACGTATCATACGCAAAAACCGGAGAACACGCAAAAACCGCACGCTTTTCAAAAATGTAAGATTTGCCACTCCTAAAAACGATGGGACGATTGCAATCAGATCGATAATACCGAAAAAGCTCCGCATGTATTTTAATGGACGATCTGCCGCAATGAGCCTGCCGACATACTCTAGAAAAAAGAAAAAAACTGCACCAAATTCAATGAAAAGAAAAATATCCGTGTAACCGGATAATCTCTGTACCGTTTCCAAAACGATCACAAAAACAGAAATGATAGTGAGAATTGCAAAAAAATCATTCACCAAAACAAATGAGCGTGCATTCACATCATTAAAGGCTTTATTACATATTTCTTTTATCGTACGTTTTTGCATGCTCATTGATAAGAATTGTCTTTAAAAATACACCTCATCATCTATTATACTCCGTTCTCTATGTTTTTTGCAAAAAGAAAACCAGCTGAATCCATTATTCTTTCGCACATGTCAACACATTCAATAATGTTATATATTCTTCTACTATATGATCACCATATTTATGATCAATTTCCCGCTTCAAAAAATTCCCCGAAAGAATATCCTGCGCAAAGTTATTGATCTCTTTTTTGATCTGTACAACATCTTCCACAGAAACGAGGATCTTCTCTCGTTCATACGCATGCGTTTGCGGATGTGGTTCAATAAAATCTAGCAAACCGGCTGTCATGTTATACTGTCCATCATGATAGCGATCCAACAATAGTTTATAAAAAACAACCTGTCTCTTGAGAGCAATGCGTTCCTCTTTTTTCTTTTTGCTCCATGGTTTTCCGGATTTATAGTCAACCACGACAACTGTTCCATCCGGCAAAAGTTCCATCTTATCAACCACGCCGGTAAGAAGAATTTCATTGCCATCGTCCAATGTAAACGGTATACCTGTGATCTTTTTTTCCAATTCTACATTGATTGTGAACTCCTGCGCATATTTTTTGTAATATCCACGCAATGCTTCTACACTACTCTTTTTTATCGCTGCACTATATTCACGTGGCACACGCATGACATTGATCATGCGTTCAAACTGCGCGATTAACTCATCTTCTGAGAGAATTGCTCCGCGAGATTTTGATAAAACAAAAAATTTTTCCAATGCGGCATGCATGATCGATCCCTTGATCATCGTTTTACTTTGCACACTTGGCAATCGCACGAGATTACGAAAAAAGTACTTGAGCGGAGAATCATAATAATTATTGAGAGCCGTTGCGGATAACGGCGTTTGCAAAAATTTATCCCTGATGAATTCCACTGATACCAATGAGAGCGCTTGACTCATGCGTGGCAGAAAAAAAATATCATATTGAGCACTCATTGGTGTTTCCATGTCGATCAGATCAGCAGAAAGATCAGAAATAAAAAGTGATGGTGATTTTTCACGACCGGCATGATCGTGTTGTGCATACGTAATTGTCAACGACTTTTTGGCTCGCGTAATTGCCACATAGAACAATCGCCTCTCATCCTCCATGTCGCCTTCACATGTATCGATCGGTAATTGAAAACGTTCCTTTTTCTTTTTTCCGCCCCACAATCCATGCACGACGTTTGTGATATACACATGCTCGAATTCCAATCCCTTTGATCCATGTGCTGTCATCAACTGTACGCCACGACCATGAGCATTTCGCACAACATCCATCGAAAGACCATACTTCTCGAATGTATCCAAGTAGATGATCAGATCATGTAAAGCAAAACCCTCTCTTTGCATTACGCATTCTTTTAACTCGTCAAACAATCTACCGAGTTTTTCCAGGGTGGATATATGATCTTTTCGCGAAAGAATCAATGGCAAAAATCCGGATTCCCGTATGAGATTTTCAAAAAATTCCACGAGAAACATCTCTTGCGAAAGTTCTTTTTGTTTTTTGATAAATGCGTGCAACGCCAAAACAGATGCTTTCTTTGCATTTTCTTTTGCTAAAAAAAAAGTGTACAAACCTTGCATGCTTGGTGCATGTCGATATGCGTCAAGCAATGTGATCGCATCATCAATATCAACGCGGGAAAGATCCGACAGCAGCAGTGCGGCGAGATTTTGATCATTTAGCGGATCATCAATCACCGTGAGAAGTGTGATCAATTTTTTAATATCATTGTCTTGCAGTGCATTTTGTCTAGTGATGAGGTCAAAAGGGATATTCAGTTTTTCAAAGACCTCTTTGATATATATTACATTGTGATGTTCTCTATAAAAAACGGCAATATTGGAAGCCTCGACACCACGCTCCAATTTACTTTTGATATCTTCTGCGATAGAAATAAGTTCATCCTTATATGTCTTAAAACGAATGACGCGAATGTGCGCATCCTCTTTTTTTATCGCGGTCAACTCTTTGTGATTTTTATCACTATCGCCACTGCTAATGAGCGTATGAGCTTCATCCAAAATGCCCTGTGCACTGCGATAATTATCTTCCAATTTGATCACGATCGCCTTTGGATATTTTTTTTCAAACCGCAAAAAATTCTCCACGCTCGCCCCCTGAAAACGATAGATCGCCTGTTTGTCATCACCAACCGTAAAAAGATTTGGACTGTCCCCAATATACAGCTGATCGGTCAATGCTTCAATGATACGATTTTGCCCATCATTTGTGTCCTGATGTTCATCCACCAATATATAGTGATATTGTTCCCGCAAAATCGATGCAAATTCTTCATTTTTTTCCGCAACAATAATAAATTGCATGATCATATCAGCAAAATCATAAAGACCCTCTTCTTGCAAATATTGCTGATATGCGCGATATATTTTTTCTAATTCTCTATTTTTTTCAACCGGATGCAATACACCGATCTTTAAATCACCTTTTCTATTGTTCTTTGTCGCACGTTTGAAATATGATTCTGGATCCGCCAGAATGGCTTTTTCCTGCAAATCAATACGCACGAGAAAATCATCCGGTGAGACACCCTCTCGTTTTAACTGATCAATCGCCCACAAAATGTCCTTGGTATAATGATGATCACTGGCAAATGTGGTCAGTACCGCAAAATCATTTTCTGAAAGAATTTTTTCCACAATATGGATCCTCTCAATTTCTGACGCAACATGTGCATATGCAATTGCCGGAAAATAATCTGCAAAACGCGCAATATGATCTTCACAAAAACTATGAAACGTACAAATATTCACCCGATAGGCATCTTCCGCACCGATAAACATTGCCAAACGCGCACGCATTGCCATAACACCAGCGTTTGTAAATGTCAGTGCCAAAATATTTTCCGGTTCAATCCCAGCTCCAGAACTGCGAAGAATATTGGCAATACGCAACGTTAATATCTGCGTTTTGCCCGTCCCCGGTCCGGCAATGACAATTACAGGTCCTTCAATCGTATCAACAGCTTTTTTTTGTTGTACATTGAGAAGCTCATATTGCTCATTAAATGCATGAACAAAATCATTCTTATTTTTCTTCATATTCCGCTTCTTTTATTTCATTCACTTTTGTCACATTTCGCTTGAACAAATGTCCGAGATCAATACCAAAATATGCCAATGAGGATAAAAGAAGCGTTGTGGCTGTTACCTCATCCACATTACCTATCAACGGAATATTATCAGGTAATATTTCAAAAAGGCCTGCAGTCGGATTGATCAAATACAGAAAAGCCAATACACCAATAATGCCAACGATGATCGATTTCATAAAAACAATGATTATACTCTTATGCTAATCATCATACCGCATAACACAAAAAATCAAAAGCAATCGCTTTTTTGAATAATGCAAGTACATATACTAAACACTTACAAAGCGATCATCTCAGCATCTCGTTGTGATTTTACAATATTGATAAATTTAAATTCTCGTAACAACATAAAGCCAAAACGTGAAAAAATGACCGCAAAAAACTTTCCGATAGTAGCTAAAGATAAAACAATGAGAAAGAAGATTGCCGTAAAAAATTCTGCCCGATGATCAAAAAGAAAATCATTTGACATGATCAAATGCTGTAATTGCATAGAGATCAGTTCCGATATTACACAGGAGGCCAATTCATCACCGCGAACTTCCCGTCCAATTTTTTCTGATATACCGCTTTTAATATCTTCTATTGCTTGTGCCTCTATATTGTTCTGCACCTTTTCGATCGCGATACCCATGCTACCGGCCCACCGTACGATCATACCTTGATCCTCTACTGAAACCCCTGCATTTTTATTTTCTTTGGTATATACATCACGAATTATGAGCAGGAGAAAATTATCTACCGTCATTGTATCAAGCGTGATATTTTCGACATTACTTTTTTTGATGACCATATCAGTAAGCACATTAATGATCTTTATGTGCTCATTTGCATCAAAAACATAGTTTTCATTGCCTTTCAACAAAAAATAATATTGACTTGTCACGACACAGACCATCGCAAATCCAACATAAAAGATCCCGCTCCGCACGATCGTCTTCATGTCAATCATCAAAAGGTTAAAAAGCGTATATCGCATTGTGAGCAATCCATACATGGCAACAAAAACCATTACGATCACAACCACAATGTGCCCCAATGTCGGTGTAAAGATTATGCTTGGCAAGAAAGCGATGAAAACGATCGGTGAAATTAATTTTTTAACCCCAACCGTTACAGCAAAAATGGACAATAATGCAGCAAAGATCGTTGCGCTAAAAAATGGCACGAGCCATGCGCTTTGAGATTCTCCATTCATCGCGCGCGTCACGATCAGAAAGAAAATCGCTCCACAGGCCGTGATCAAAACAGCAAATACCATATCGATCGTGCGTATTTTTTTTGGATTCATTCCTTCTGCCGCACCCATAATTTTTTATTTTCTAAGTCTTTTTTTAATTTTTTTCCCCTGTACCAGTGCGGTACAGGGCACAGCCCTGTTGCCGAATGGTACGGGGCACAACCCTCTTCCCAAATTAGCACAAGACAAGCCATTCTATAATTCCTACTCCCACTCCCCAACTCCTACCCCCTAATTGTAATACCC